>CABYDR010000001.1 GCA_902517795.1 uncultured Woeseiaceae bacterium
TAAGCCCATTTATTGCCTCATGAATCGTCCCATCACCACCAATGACTACAATCCCATCAACATGAGTAAGATCAATGCTTAAAATTTTATCTGCTATATCACCCTTATATTTACTGACATATAACTTTATATCAATACCTCTGCGACACAGAGCTTTACTAACTTTTGTAAATATTTTCTTAGCAACTCCTTTTCCAGATTTAGGGTTAATAAAGAAATATAGAGATTTATTATTGTCTGTTTTTGTCATAAATTAAGTAACACCAAATTACACCTTTCTTAAATTAATTTCGAGTAATAAAATTGTAATATTTATGAACGTACCCACGAGAACTCATGTCATTCTATAAAAACAATTTTGACTACATAATCATTGGTGCTGGATCTGCTGGTTGTATTCTGGCTAATCGATTAAGTGAAAATAAGAATAATTGCGTTCTTTTGGTTGAAGCTGGGGGTGACGACAATGATATTCTCATCAAAATGCCTTCTGCTCTGTCCTACCCAATGAATAATAAGAAATATTCATGGATGTATTGGAGTGAACCCGAACCCTACCTTAATGATAGAAAACTGTTTTGTCCCAGAGGTAAAGTCATAGGTGGTTCTTCATCAATTAATGGAATGGCATTCGTCAGAGGTAACCCCAGAGAATTCGATCATTGGCATGAAAATGGTGCGAGTAATTGGAGCTATAAAGACTGCCTCCCTTATTTTAAAAAATTAGAAAGTTCGTCAATAAAGAATTCAGAGTTCAGAGGGAATAACGGGCCAATCAAAGTTGTGACGAATCCAAATTTCACTAATCCATTATACCAAGCCTTCATAGACTCCGGTATTCAGGCGGGCTATAAATATAATTTGGATTATAATGGTAAATCCCAAGAAGGATTCGGAAAGATGCAGATGAATATCCAAAATGGAATTCGATGTTCAAGCTCTCATGCATATTTAAGACCTATAAAAAATAGATCAAATTTAACCATTCTAAGAAATACTCTAGTACATAGAATTATTCTAGAAAATAAAAATGCAATTGGAATTATATGCTCCAAACAAAACAAAAAAATTAAAATCTTATGTAACAAAGAAATTATTCTATCTGCTGGAGCCATTGGCTCACCTCAGATACTGCAATTATCAGGTATTGGTTCAAAAAAACTATTAGAAAAAAACAATATTGAATTAAAACATGAGCTAAACGGTGTAGGAAAAAATCTAAAAGATCATCTAGAGTTTAATTTGCAATACAAATGTAAACTGCCAATAACACTGAATGGAAGTATGTCTTTACATAAAAAGTTTTTAATCGGTTTAAGATGGTTGTTATTCAAGAAAGGTCTTGGTGCAACGAATCATTTTGAATCGTGTGGATTTATAAAGTCATCTGAAAAAATAGAAATACCAGATATTCAATATCATTTTCTTCCAGGCGCGATGCGATATGACGGGAAACAAGCAAACCAAGGGCACGGATATCAGGTTCATGTTGGTTTCAATAAACCAAAAAGTCATGGCAGCGTTGAAATTAGATCTAATGACCCTCACCATCCTCCAAAAATTACATTTAATTATCTTAAGCATGAAGATGATGTAAAAGGATTTAGATTGGCCTTAAAACTTACAAGAAATATTATGAATCAATCTGCTTTTAAGCCATTTCGTGATATCGAGATACAGCCTGGTAAAAACATTCAATCTGATGAAGATATTGATAATTTTATAAAAAACTCTGTTGAAAGCGCCTATCACCCCTGCTGCTCCTGCAAAATGGGTTCTGACAATAATTCCGTTGTTGACAATCAAACAAGAGTAATTGGTTTAAGTGGGCTTCGTGTAGTTGATGCCTCAATATTTCCTAATATTCTAAATGGCAATTTAAATGCTCCAACCATGATGGCAGCTGAAAAGGCTGCCGATATGATTTTAAAAAAACCTACACCAAGATAATCGCTATTTAACTTTCATCATGTATCTTCTGCTCAAAACAGGGTTATTCTATAGTCTCCTGAAAGTCTTTTTAATTCAGTTTCATCCATAATGACCCCTAATCCTGGTCGGTTTTGCAATATGGCCTCACTGTTTCTGATCTTGAAACCTGGAATGGAGAAAATATCTCCAAATGAAAAATATTCAGGAAAAATCTCAGCTTTCTCATTATTATTAATAATACGACATACATGCATCATTGCAGATCCTGAGATCGTCATTGAGTTCCAACAATGGGGTGAAACCATAATATCTCCTTCAGCTGCAATAGTTGCTACTTTTAACATTCGAATAATCCCGCCAATGGCAGAGATATCAGGATTTATTATGTCTGCAGCTTTGTGGTGACATAGTGATTTAAAGTGATTTATTTCAGATTGCTTCTCACCTGTGACAATTTTGAGTTTCGAGATTTTTTTATATTCAGATAATTTAAGAAGATTTTTTCCATCAAATGGCTCTTCATACCAATATGGATTTGTATCAAGAATTTCATTTTCAAGGTTATATGGAATATCAGAGTCTTTTGGGCATTCGAGATCAATCATTATATTTCTTGACGGGCCAACAACCTTTCTTACTTCTCTGATTATTGAAGCTGCCTCACCCAAGCCTCGATTCTGAAGAGGATAAACTTTTATGCTGTCATAATTTTTATTTATCTGCTCTTCGACATTAGCAATCAAATTATTATCATCTTGCTTAATATCACTCCATGTATTGGCGTATACAGGGATGGATTTACTATTATTTGTCCGTAACAATTCACTGACGCTTTTATTCGTATATTTTCCCAATATATCCCAAAGCGCTATCTCTATGGCACTAATTGCACACATAAGATCATAGTTATCATCTTTGTAAGTCAGTTTGTTGATAAAAATGACTGGATTGATTTTCCTAAACGATAGTTTTTTAGTTAGATTGTCATGAATTAATCTATTGATCAGGATTTCACTTCCATCCGATACGAAGGCTTCGCCCCAACCTTCAATTCCACACTTAGTGGTTAATTTTAGTAATAAAAAAGATTTGACTGATGAATAGAGATGCTCATTAGTGACTTTTTTTGTTATGTATGTTTCGACTTTTAAAATATCAAATCGTTCTTTACAATGTGAAAGACTATTCATCAAAGAAAAAGTTAATTTATCGATTCTCTTAGTCATCATTAATTTAATTATTTTTTAAAAAAGATTAAAATTACTATATAAAAATCTTATAAACCAACTTAACAAATATGGAATTTGATTACATTATTATTGGTGCTGGTTCAGCAGGGTGTGTTCTCGCAAATCGGCTATCAGATAGTAACAATAATATACTAATTATTGAGGCTGGCCCCAACAACAATAGCTATAAGATAAATATGCCAGCATCAATGCTGACAAACCTAAAAGAAAAAAAATACAATTGGTCCTTTAAAGGTGAGCCTGAGAAAAATCTTAATGGTCGTAAAATTCAGCATGATCGAGGAAAAGTGATTGGAGGTTCATCCTCAATTAATGGAATGGTTTATGTCCGAGGTCATGCTGAGGATTTTAATGGATGGAGTGAACTTGGTTGCGAGGGCTGGAGTTATGCTGATGTTCTGCCCTATTTTATTAGGATGGAAGCTTATTCTGGGGGTGACAAAGATTATAGAGGTGAAGATGGCCCATTAAAGATCCATAGACCAACACCCAAAGATCCTATTTCACTTGCTTTTCTAGAATCCGGAAAAGAGAAAAATTATCAGATTACAAACGATATAAATGGGTTTTGCCAAGAAGGGTTTGGTGTTTTTGATAGCACGATTGACAAAGGCAAGCGCTTTAGTGCAGCAGATGCTTATTTAAAACCAGTAAAAAATAGAAATAATTTAACAATACTGTCTGAATCCCATGTTAATAAGATAATTTTCAAAAATAAGATTGCTATTGGAATTGAATTTTATGATAAACAAAAAAACAAAGTACTGGCTTATGCTTCAAAAGAAATAATATTATCTGCAGGTGCTATTGGAACACCACATATATTAATGCTCTCTGGTATTGGCCCCGAACAACAGTTGAGAAAATTAAATATTGATGTTGTAAAGAATAGTCCTGGTGTCGGATCAAATCTTAATGATCATCCAGATTTTGTTCTAAAATACCAGTGTACAAAACCGGTCTCACTGTGGCCTAAAACGAAGATGATTCCGAGTATTATTCAGGGATTACGGTGGTTTTTATTCTCTGATGGTATGTGTGCAAGCAATCATTTTGATGTCATTGCATGTATTAGATCAAATCGTTCCGTTAATTATCCAGATATACAATTATGCCTTTCTCCAATTGCAGTTGATGATAAAACTTGGAAACCAATCCAGAAGCATGCTTTCCAAATTCATATTGGCTTGATGCAAACATTCAGTAGAGGTCATTTAAGATTGGCAGACTCGAACCCATTAAGTGACCCAATTATTTCTGCAAATTATTTATCAGATAAAAGAGATACTCAGGCTATTTTAGATGGAATTAAAATAGTCAGAGATTTGATTAAAGCACCCTCTTTCAAAGAATTATGTGGAGATGAGATCTTTCCAGGAATAAAAAATCAGTCTGATTATGAACTGACTGAAGAAATTAAAAATCATCTTAATACGCAATGGCATCTATCAGGAACAGCTTCAATGGGTGAAGAAAATAATCCAAACGCTGTTGTAGATAATCATGGTAAAGTATTTGGTGTAGATAAACTGCGTGTAGTTGATGCATCAATTATGCCTCGTGCAACTAACGGCAATACAAACAGTCCGACTATCATGTTGGCCGAAAAATTAAGTGATAGCATCCTTGGTAAAAAAGCTTTGCCAAAAAATAATATAAACATATGGCAACGAGAAAACTAAATTGGAGTAATAATGGAAAACTTTAAGAAATTCTATATTGACGGGCAATGGGTAGACCCTCAATCTTCGACTACATTTCCTTTTATAAATCCTGCTACTGAAGAAAAGATAGGCGTCATCGCAATGGGTGGAAAAAAAGATGTGGATCTTGCAGTCGCTGCAGCAAAAAAAGCGTTTGAATCATTCTCTGTGACATCCAAAGATGTTCGATTGGAATATCTTAAAAAACTTAGAACTATCACATTAAATAGATTTGATGAATTAGCTGAAGCTATAAGCACTGAAATGGGTGCACCAATTACAATGTCAAAAGAAGCACAAGCGGATGCTGCTATCGGTCATTTAGATGGATTTATTAGTGCCCTAGATTCCTTGGAAGAAACTGAGAAATTAGATAATGGCGATATACTAACCAAAGAACCTATTGGAGTGTGTGGTCTTATCACCCCTTGGAATTGGCCAATTAACCAAATAACACTAAAAGTACTTCCCGCCTTGGCAACCGGTTGCACATGCATCCTCAAGCCCTCTGAACATACACCTTTATCAGCTATTATTTATGCCGAAATAATAGCTGAAGCAGGCTATCCCGCTGGTGTTTTTAATTTAATAAATGGTGATGGACCTACAGTTGGAAGTGAATTATCTAAACACCCTGATATACAGATGATGTCATTTACTGGATCTACGAGAGCCGGAATCTGTGTTACCAAAGATTCAGCAGATACAGTTAAACGTGTGACGCTTGAGCTAGGTGGAAAATCTCCTAATTTGGTATTCTCAGACTGTGATTTAGAGGAACGAGTGAGCGCCTCAGTAAATGAGTGCATGTTCAATACTGGTCAATCTTGTGATGCCCCAACACGTCTCATAGTTGAAGAGTCCTGCTATGATGAGGTAGTTAAAATTGCTAAAAAATCATGCGATAAAGTATTAGTGGACTCACCAAAAAAAGAAGGTGATCACATTGGGCCGCTATTTGATAAAATTCAATTCGAACGGGTACAAACCCTAATTAATACTGGGATTGATGAGGGTGCGACACTATTGTGCGGTGGACCTGGAAAACCGGAAGGTTTTGAAAATGGTTGGTTCGTCAAACCGACTATTTTTAAAGATGTTACAAATGATATGAAAATTGCCAAAGAAGAAATTTTTGGTCCTGTTTTAGTAATTATTCCTTTTAAAGATGAAGATGAAGCTATAGAAATTGCCAATGACACACCCTATGGTCTTGCTGCTTATCTTCAAACTGGATCTGATGAAAGAGCAAAGAGAGTTTCCGCAAAACTCAGAGCAGGTGCAGTTCATATCAATGGTGGTGAGTATAATTATGGATCACCTTTCGGTGGTTATAAGCAGTCCGGTAATGGTCGTGAAGGTGGAATAATGGGCTTAGAAGACTATTTGGAATCAAAAACCTTACATTATTAATATAAATCATATATTTATTACAATATATCAATGTCTTACTTTATGTCATCATGGTTAAACCTTGGCCTTTTGACCAGCTATGCATTTATTGCATACATACTCATTAAATGGGGAAATATTCGGTGTATTGGAGTTACGCCACTTAGAACACCGGTTTTCATGGCAATATTATTTACTTCGGGTCTCGAAGTGGGTGGAATTATGCTGCCATTAATCGATTTTCCTGTATTTGAAGATACTTTAGCTAATCCAGAATATAAATTCACTAACCCATTGGCAATGGAGTTTGCTTCTATGGGTTTTGCCATATGGTCTGGTTACTTTATGATGTGTTTTTATTTTTGTGTTATAGAGCCAAAAGTAAGGTTTTTTGAGATTCCTTTTATTAAATTTCTGAATACAGTTGTTATTATCATTACATGTTCATTTACGACATTTTTATTTCTGTCAAATCTCCCATTTTATTTACCTGAATTTGGTGACGGTAAATCACTTAACCTCTTCTTTTATTTAGTTGTCCTTATTGTCATATCAACAGCAACATACTCGAGTACTAAAATCAAATACGTCAAAATATTGAGCATGACATCGTCAACTTTATTTTTTTTATTAATCTTTGGTATGTGGATCACATCAATTATCTGGGAAGATATTGAATATACTCAGATATTTAGCTCAATGGCTCGCATTGGAGATTATTTTAAAGATTTACCACAATACTTGCTGCCAATTAATCTTTATCATGAGTTTTATTTATACTGGTGGTTCTCTTGGTACATTATGATCGGTCAATTCTTAGCAAGATTTGTAGGTGGAATCAGAACCTATCAATTGTTGCTCATGATACTTATTATCCCTTCAATTCCATTGGGTTTGTGGTTTTCGGTAATTTATATCTATCACCAAAATAATATCGAGATATACGGCTTATATAACCTTATGATGATGTTTGTTGGGACCTTATTTGTAATTAACTCTCTTGATTCTTTGATTAGATTATATACAGATAACTTAAACCTTACACCTCAAAATCTTGGGCAAAAGAAATACATTTTATTAAATATAATATCATTGAGTTTTCTTACTTTACTCTATAATTTCGAATTTTTAAAAATTGAATGGATCGGTGCTATTGTAATTGCTATGTTCCTAGGATGCCTAATAAACATATTGTTTACAAAACTGAGAATTGTGAATGATATTAAATCATCACCACCGGAAAACAAACTCGATTTCAAAAAAGTCGACTCCACTTAATATGCCAATAAATTGATTTTAAAATATTGGTTTTATTTTTTATTAAGGTTGTACAACTTGAGCGATAAAAGCATTCCCAAAGTCATTATAATTACAGAAATCTTTCCGCGATGAGCTGTTTCATATGTCCATAAATTGGTATCCAAAAAGTAAAATATATAAATTGAAATTACCCATGGAATGAAATTGATTATGTTCTTAATGCTTTTAGACAGTTTATCCATATTTCTCACAGAAATGTTGTAAGGTATTAACAATGTTTAATTTATCGTGGCACAATATTCTATTATGAGTCAATCGCAGTCAATTTTTAATCACATTTATTTGAATAAATGGAATTTATTCTGGCTGACCTCTATACCGATGTCATTAATCATGACGTACGTGATGATTCAGCATGACTTGACAACTGGTGATGGTGTATCGGAAATGATTGGTTTCTCAGTAAGATGGGCTGTCCCGCTAATATACATCGTCACAGCCGCTTCAGCTGTTTATATATTGTTCCCCAACACTTTTACAAAATGGTGGTTTAGAAATAGAAAGTATATAGGCCTTACATTTGCTGTGGCTATGGGTTGGCAAGGTACTTTCATTTATATAATGTCAACATTCTTTCGAGATTATTACTTCGAAGATGTCTATCTATTGCGTAATGAGATTGAAGGCAGTATTGGTTATATCTTTCTAGCAGCAATGGTTGTGACTTCTTTTAAGTTTGGAAGTAAATATGTCAATGGTGTTCAATGGAAAATTATCCATAAAAGTGGGGTTTATTTTCTGTGGGCCTATGCCTACACCGTATATTGGTGGGCTTTGTATTACTATGATGATCCCGTTCTTTTTGAGTATATTTTCTACTGGCTTGGATTTGCCGCATTTGCTTTACGTATATTTGCATGGGGGAAAAAAAGAGCCAGAAACTCAAGCAACCCAAATTTATTTCTCTCAACTACAGGATATTTTTTGGTAATATTTGGATTGGTCATCGCCTACTCTGGATTAACATGGCGAGAGACTGCTACAAATATTTTACTTGCCCCTAAATGGTCAGCAAACCTAGAACTGTGGCTTCCATTCTGGCCATTTGAGCCTTTTTTCTGCTTTTTTATTATGGGTTTGGGTGTGATGATCTTGACGCCAAAAGAGAAACAAAAGCCATTGGGTGAAAAACCTATCTAATTGTAATTTCCTCTTCTGATAGATCTAGAATAGCATTATAAGAATTTTTTAAATCATTTAATAATCGCCCATACATGAGGCCACTGAGTTTTTGAGCTGATAAATATCCGTGTAACTCATCAGACAGATAGTATTGCTCATTAAATTTATATTTCTCTAGTACCTGAGAACCATAGAATTGACCATCAAAGGTGTTATAGCTCATTTCAATACGGAAATTTGTGTAAACTTCTTTTACATAATCATTTACTAAAAAATCAATGTCATCTTCCATACTTAATTTCCTTTGATTTTTATGATTATAAATATCCAGCAACCTATTTTTGAGTTGCTTGTTAGATATAAGCTCGAATGAACCAGATGATATAAGCTCGGTATATATCCCATCCTCCGGAAAAAATGAAATTGAAACATTAACAGAAATTAATTTAGATATCGCATCTCGGTCTGAGAGTTCTTTATGAGAATGACTCATATCATTTTGGAGCTCAGCTATCAATTCAAGCGACTCAATTATATTTTTCTGAACCTCTTCTATTTGTGAGAGATCATTCTTAATAGCTGTATTCAAATCACTGAGTAACTCGTTCTTTATTTCTTGGCTTTTATTTTGAGATCTTATTTCCTCAATATAAAATGAAAATAATATTCCCACGATTATTACTGACGCCTCAATTGTATATCTCAAAATCGTCATAAAATTAATTATTCTCTCTATCGAAGTATAAATCAGTTATTTTATCGGATATCTGTCCAGCATCAATTTCTTCATTATTACAAAAAACTACCGATGAAAATTCTAGATCCTCAAACCTAGAATATTTGGCCGTATACCCAACCCATGAACCAGAATGAGACCATCTATTGAAACCTCTATAGACATCAAAATTCTGTGCAAATGCATACGTATCCTCGTCACGGTAAACGTCGTTGTCTTTTCTTGCTTTTTCGGCTGATTGCTTAAAAAAGTTTCGCTTCATTCGTTGAATCAATTTATCTTTTTGATCGCCTAATTTGTTGACATAAAAATTCTGGTCCCATTTAATGAAGTCATTAATCGTCGTATACAGACCTCCATCACCTACATTACTCAAATTGGTCATAAAAATTTTGTACTCCCCAGGATGATTTTCTCTTGGTGTATATGCATCGGCTCTATTCGTAACAACTTGATTCACATCATCATTAAAAAAAGTATTATCCATACCCAATGGCTTGAAGATCTCTTTTTCAGCAAACTCTCTAAGAGTCATGCCAGTAATATTTTCTATCACTATTGCCAGTAATCCGTAGCCTAGATTACTGTACCAAAACTTTGTCTCAGGCTTCATAATGAGAGGAAGGGTTTTAAATAACGCATACACCTCATCATTAGACATGTAATCCTGGTTACCCCATCTAAATTCCTCTCCTACAGAGTTAATGAAACGACCAGGATAATCACTGTATTCATAGTCCCCAAGACCACTGTAGTGATGAACTAGATGCCTAATTGTGACATTCTCTTTATAGTCTATTAAATCAGGAATATATTTTTTTATTGGTTCATCTAGAGATAAGACGCCCTTTTCTTCCAATATAAGGATTGCCATTGCAGTGAACTGTTTACTGATGGAGCCAATCCTGAAAACTGAATCTGGAGTTAGTGATATTTCATGTTCAAGATTAGAGAGCCCATAGCCTCGTTTAAAAAGATATTCTTTATTTTTGATTACACCTATAGCACAAGCAGGTTCAGCTTCGAGATTTATCTCAGAAAAAATACTGTCAATCCTGTCAGACAATGATCTTTCGTTGGAACTCACATTACAGAATGATGTAATCAAAAGAGCAAACAAAAGTATTTTTCTAATCATTTAATTCATCAAAGGTGTTATATACTGCTTCTGCAATAACTAAATCTTGGACTGCAACACCAGTTAAATCTGCAACAGTAATATCCTCATCATTTTTTCTTCCTTTCTGAGGGTTTTCAAATATGCATCCGATCTCGATAAGATCTGCTTCATTTATTGCATTATGTTTAAGCGCTTGGTGTATTTCACCCCTCAAGACATTCTGCTCAATACTGTCAGCAACAACCAGATCAGCTTTAGCAAGAATATTATAATCAAGCTCGCATTTGTCATGTGTGTCCGAACCAACAGCTGTGATATGGGTACCGGGCTGAACCCACTCGGAATTAACTAGAGGCGATCTGGCTGAAGTAGTTGTAATTATGAGTTTAGATGACCTCACCGCAGATTCTAAATTTTTTTCAATTTCGACATTGATATTATCTGATTTTATGTCATTTGAGAGTTTGTCAATTTTGCTCTCATCCCTACCCCACAATAAGACTTTAGAAATACCCATCTCTTGGCAGATATATTTCGTTTGGTATCTAGCTTGGACCCCTGTACCAACAATCAATACCTCATCCACATTTTTTGATGCCAGTTCACTTGAAGTGATGGCACCCGCAATACCGGTTCGAATATCTGTCAAATTTGCCTCATCGATTAAGATAGATAATGGTTGGCCCGTTTTTATATCAAATAAAAGCATCATGCCTTGTCCTGGCTTGATACCAAGCTCATTATTACCTACAAACCCAGATGCAATTTTTATGACATAATGCTTTCCACCCTTCAGATAACCATACTTAATGTGAACGTCACCAGGTGGATCTTCCATTATCAACTCACCAACTGGTGGGATTTCAGCGAGGCCTTTTGAATAATCAATAAAGCCCTGCTTCATTGGCTCAATCACATCAATTTTTGAAAGAATAGGCTCAATTTGATACCAGTTTATAACTTTTGGTTTCATGACGGTTTTGATTGCCATAATAATATTAAAATTAAATAGCTAGGAATTATAACTATTGGATTAATTGTCCTTCTATCCAGGAACACGAAACTTCTTTATATTCTCTCTTATCTGCAAGACCAACACTGAACGTATCAATTCTTCCTAGAGATCTTATTACACAGGAGCCATTTCCATGAGGTAAATCATTTGCAAACTCTCCCATATACTCCTCACCTTGAGAATACCTAATATGACCCTTACCGTGCTTCATTCCTTGGGAAAATTCTCCTTCATAAACATCTCCATTAGACCAGGAATAAGCTCCATATCCATGAGATAGTCCTTCTGAAAATGCTCCTTCATATTTATCGCCATTTCTATACTCAAGAACACCCTGCCCATGTGATTTTCCATTAACGAATGATCCAGTGTATTTACTGCCATCGGCATTTATCATTGTGCCATTTTTATTTTCACAGTCGCCCTCAATACATAATTGTGCAGATGCATTCATGTACAGAAAAAAACCGAACAAAATGATGAAGATTCTCATAGACCAAAATATACATTAATTGAATTCTTGAGGCTATAATTAGAATAAAAACTGGAGAAAAAAATGAAAAATCTCAATGTTATTGTCAAAAGATTTGATATGCCTGACGAAGTAATTCATTTTGAAAAAGGTGTGTTTGAGACTATAAAAATAAATGGCACTGTATTAGGAAGAGCAACCTATGAACCTGGGTGGAAATGGTCAAAACATGTAGGCCCGAAAATCAATAAAGATTATTGTGATGTTGAGCACCTGGGTATGGTGATATCTGGTCAAGCAACGGCAGCTTCTCCAGATGGAGAAATAACTGTTTTTAAACCTGGTGATATTTTCTACGTACCAAAAGAAGATCATGATAGCTGGGTTGTGGGTGACGAGCCTTATGTTTCCCTGCATTTTCTTGGTGCCGACAAATACACCAAATAAATTATTGAGCAACTACGCTTATCACATTTGAACCAGTGCTAGTTCCGTTATTATTTTTAGCAAATATTCGATACCAGTAAGTACCTGCAGTAACAATAGAACTGTCTTCGAATGACTCTGTTGTTGGCAATCCAACACTCACGTATGTCCCTGTCGGCGAATTTTTTCTCTGCACATCATAATTAGTCTCTGAATTATCACCAGCACTCCATGTTAATGAGATTTTTCCACTAGTCACTACTGCTGATAGTCCTGACGGAGATAGAGGTGGCACTGACGTCTTCCTGCAATTCGTTGTTGAATCATTAATGTTACCCATTCTAAAACACTGATTTGAAATCATTTGGATATCATAATAACCCGTGTTGTAACAGGTATCCTCATATGAGCCAGTGTCTGTGAGGCCATTAGTCATAAGAATTTTACCGTTAACAATATGCCCTAAACAGTCTTGTGCTCCAGTTTCTTGAAAACCTTGACCAAAATTATGCGGATAATTGAATCGCACCTTAAGATCATTGTGTGATGATATGATTACCTCTTGAGTGACTGTGAATAGACCAAGAGTATTTTGAGTGTAACCGTTTTGAACACCACTAGCTCCACCCGGGCGAAGAGTTGATGTACATTGCCACGTTCCAACCAAATCTTCAGTATCAATACCACCAGTTATAATATTATTTATTCTAGTAAAGATATCGTTCAAAACATCGGCTGAGACTACATCACCCTCCTGAATATTGATTGATTCAGGAGTGCATTGAACCTCTTGAGAGTTTGCTTGTATGCTAACCATTAAAACTAAAAATAAAATTATGCTTCTCATTTTGATTGCCTTATTGATAGGTTATTTTTCCGTATATTGCCGTCCCATATCTGTTTTTTTCTGCTAAATTATTCGCATTTTCAATATCTCTTATCTTAGAGTTAGGCAGATCGTCAAATGCACGTGAGTCACGATGAAAACGATTGGGATTATCAGATCGAATTTCTGAGGTTGTTCCTTCTGAGGGTGGAGGACTTCCTGAGAGAATTTCTGTATCACCGGGGCCTCCACAACTAGCAAGAGAAAAAATGATGGAGACTTTTATTAGTTTTTTTATGAAGTGCAAACCTCACCTCTTTCTAATGCTATGAACATATTGTCCTAAATGTTAAATTAATTCTAGGTTCTCTAATTTTTTTTGATTTTGGCAATTGATGCATCCAATGTTCCTGTAACCTATCTTTCATTGTCAACAAACTACCATTGCCTAGTGTCAGATGTATTTTTTCTTTAGTCTTTTTGTGCTTAAAAGAAAATTTTCTCATAGCTCCTAAGCTGACTGAAGCGATAACACCATTTTTTTTTAATTCTTTTTCATTATCTGAGTGCCACCCCATTCCATCATCACCATCATGATAAAAATTCAGAAGGCATGAATTAAATTTTCTTGATACGTTTTTTTCAACAATATACTTTATTTCAAGCAATTCATTAGTCCAAGGCAATGCAGCTCTTTTTATCTTTGAGTATGTATAACAAAAAGGTCGATCTCCATACCAGGCAGTTTTTCTCCTAGTGATGAAATGCTTTCCAAATATTACTGATTCATCATTTTTCCATTGTATGTTTTTTGATAACAGCAATAAAAAAAGTTTAGATTTTTCTTCTGAAATTAATGAATCAATATAAATCGCTATACCGTCCTTATTGATTATTGTTTGGCTTGACACAGCGTTGTCTGATGAGGTGATATTTAAACTTGCATGCATATATTGATATTATCTAAATTTCTCAATCAGAGCATCAATCAGATCATCACTCTTGTCCCAATATTGATTATTAATGTCGCCATCAGCTCGAGGCCATGTTGAATAGATTGCTACAACCATTTCTGCTTGCGGAGCCACGCGTAACAATTGACCATGGATTCCATACCCATTCAGATCTCGCTCTGTATTACCCTTGCCCCACCAAAATGAACGGTAATATGGTGAAGTTCCATCAGATACATCATAAGGCCAATTTTGATCTTCATGAGCATGCATATCTCTAATAAATTCAGCAGGAATAATCTGTTGATCAAATGCTTTACCTTCATTCAAAACCAAAAGCCCGATGCGACTCAAATCTCTCAATGTGGAATTCATACCGTGGTCGGCTAAAACGAAACCGCTCTCATCTACTGTGATGTAGGCATCAAACTCTGCACCCATAGGTTTCCATATATATTCAGAAATTAAATTTGCCAGAGGTTTTCTTGAGGCTTTTTCTAGGACCCAGCCAATTACATCCGTTGATCCAGATCGGTATTTAAATGTTCCTATATTTGATTCTTTTCGACCTATTGTTGGAAGGAAATTATAAAGCCCATTTTCTATTTTCTCTGGACAATAATCTGCATCCGTCCATCCAATAGCACAATCTTGAATACGAAAAGTTGTTGTGAAATCCGGATAGTCTTCTGAATAGTCTGAACCGTCTTTCATATCTAGTACTAATCTCAGAGAATCAGTCCCCCACCCACTTTTTGACAATTCAGGCACGTAATATGAAACAGGTTTATCAAAGTCAATCAATCCATCTTGCTCTAACTTGCCGGCTAATAGACCCACTACAGATTTTGAGATTGAATTCATAAGATGGGGTTTATCTTCGGTCAGATTCTCATAATATCGTTCTAATAGAATTTCATCATTTTTTAAAATGATAATCCCATCGATGTATCGTTTTTCAGCGATTTCATTTATAGATTGTGTTTGCCCATCATAGTCAAGATCGAAGTTTTCAGTGTATTTTTTACTTTTCTTAAGTTCTAAAGTTTTCTCATCACCGTGTTCTATATTGACAGTTGGCAAAACTTCTCGGAGATGACTAAAACTCCATCGATTGAAAGGTCCAAATTGAAAATTTGAAAGATTGACATCCTTTGGTCTGGCACTTTGATCAGCAAAAACTATAGATGGAGATAGTAAAGCAATTAGAATTATATATTTAAAATACCTTCTCATCATTTGGTCCCTAGTTCTTTAAACCAATATCTCTTTTCATTATGTCATCAACATACAGATCAGAATCAATTTCAAGAAGAAATCTATTATTTATGAGGTCTTGAGAGGACTTTCTGAGTCTCTCAATATATTCATTTTTGGTTTTATATCTTTCCTGTATTGATAATCTTGGGTCGCCACTCTTTAGTCTTTCTGATTTAGTTTTGGCAAATGGAATATATGAACCAACTGCACCACATAAAGATCCTTTTGCGAAACCTTCGCTGCCTATATTCCATCCAACATAGGTAGCAATGGGAGCATCGAGATAAGGCAATTTTATCCCCTCATAGTCATTGCCATCGGAATCGACTTTTGGAATGAAAATAGGATAAGACTCACCTTCATTTGCTGGAATAACTGAGTAGTCTGTGACTTCTAGGTTGTTTATAAAACTAGGAAATGGGACATTAGGAATATCAGGAAAACCAGCTTTTACTTGATCAAAATCACCCAATGTTCCACTTGAATGAGATGGAAATTGGCTCTCTGGAGGTGATACTCCTTCAGTAACCCAGAGATCTAATGCCTTAAGCAAGGCCCTCATTGGCCCACCATTATGTAATGTGTTGACTGTATATTGACAATAATTGAGGTGATACGGTTTATCCCCATAAACTTCAGAGTGTGGAGTACTGGGCATATAATAAGCTCGTACATTTTCAGGTAAATCGATATCTTGACCTTTTGTGTCAGTGACGACTAGAGATGATCTTCCCTGCCAAAACTCAGTTGCTGTATCGGTATGAAATACTTTTGGACAAGTATTAGTTTCTAAACATCGCTTCATGATTCCATCAGTTTTTCCAGTTAAATGATCTTCAATTACTGAATAAGTAAATGGAAATTGATCTCCTGGCTGGAGATGATCTTTATGCTCTTGAGACCAACGTCCTGGCTGAGAAAAGCGAAAATTTATCCATGTTTTTCGAGAGCCAGCAACATCAGGATTCAAACCATCAAAAACCATTCGGTTTTTTTCATCCTCATTAAATCCTTGATACAAAAAATCTCTAACAAACCTTCCACTTTGGGAAATCCCATGGCCGTATGCATAAATAGTTGATGGTTCGCCATTAATCAGCATAGGATTCGGTGCACCCATCTTATCTTCTTTTTCATAGCGAAGAAATGAAACAACATCTCTTACAGAAGCAAATGCTAAACCCATAACTTTGGGTTTTTTTGCCTCATAAACAAATTCAAAAATTGCACTTGCATCGTAACCTTTTGGTCGATAAATAGTGATCTGTTTATTTGTATACGGTTTGATTCCTGACCTTTGATCAGAGAAGTATTCAAACTTTAGATCTTCTGGAGTTGAACGCTTATCCTTCTGCCTAGATCTGACAGTCAATTTTGCTTTTGATGTATCCAGTGAAGCAGCAGGATAACTTAATGTTGCCACAAATGGGTTGAAATCATGATTAAAAACGATTTCATCACTTACAAGTCCAGTTACACCAGAAATTGTTGGAACCTGAAGACCCATTTGATTCTCTCCTGATGGCATATCTCCTTGCCAGCCTGACCATACAATTGAATAACCTTCATTCATTAAATGCCCATTACCAGCATCCAAATCTTCATAATAATCATTCCATTTTGCATCATTGAACAAGATTAAAGATATTTTGTCGCCTCTATTGAGCACTTCATAAAAAATTCTTTTATTTCCTTTTTCTAGATCCATGGGCATAAGGATTACCACGTCTGCCACAGCTTCAACCAATCCATCAGAATTTACTGGCGCAATATCAATGTCTACTATCCCTTGATTAAGACGATGTTGTGGATCTACAGCGATGGTCGCTTTTGCTGTAATTTTCTTATATTGACCAACCTCACCGAATTGCCTTCCATCAAATGTTGGTGATTCTATCGACAAAATATTAAAATTAATCACTTCAGAACGAGTGTGGTTACTGATACAAAGAAAAGGTGCTATAAATAAAATTTGCAATATATATTTACATTTCATTCAATTAATCTAACTTATTTAATATTCCAAAATCAATTATTAGATAATCAAACCAGATTTTACAATAACATTAGGAGGTAAAATGGCAACCATACTTGTTACAGGCGCAAATCGAGGTCTGGGTATTGAATTTGTTGAGCAATATATTAATGGGGGCAATGAAGTTATCGCAACCTACAGAAATGAAAACAGCTCGATTGATTTAATTGAAATGGGTAATGAACGATCTAATTTAAAATTACTTCAGCTTGATGTCAGCTCAAACAAATCTCTCGATAGTTTTGCAGAAAATTTAGGCAACTCGCCGATAGATATTTTTATCAATAATGCTGGTGTCTATGGCCCAAGAAACAGTTCATTTGCTAATGTGGATGAAGAAAACTGGATACCGGCAATAAAAATAAATGCTATTGCTCCAGTTCTTCTGACTCAATTAATTATCAAAAATATTAGGGCAGGAACTGATAAAAAACTGATCTATATAACTTCAAAAATGGGATCAATTGACGACAATAAAGGTGGTGGCGCTTATGTTTACCGTAGCTCAAAAACAGCACTTAACGCGGTCGTAAAGAGCCTATCGATAGATTTAAAAAATGAGAACATTGCTGTTGCTTTGATTCATCCTGGTTGGGTAAAAACTGATATGGGTGGACCCAATGCACTTATTGACAAAGACACGAGCGTAAGAGGAATGACTGAAGTTATCTCTAATCTTGATATCTCATCAACTGGTAACTTTTTTAATTATGATGGAACAATCATTCCTTGGTGAGTAACCTTAATAATATTTTTTAGCCTAAGGCTTGAATCATCTGGACTCATGTAGGCAGTCCACTCTAAATTTTGTTCCGAGGTGACCGACGTATTTGGCGCCATTGGCACAATTGTAAGTGCCTTGTCCGTGTCGTTTGTAATCTTGGTGCTCACCGACGTATATGTCTCCATTGTTATATTTGTAAGTGCCTTGTCCGTGCTGTTTGTCATCTTGGTACTCACCGATGTATTTGTCTCCATCGGCATAAGTGTAAGTGCCTTGTCCGTGCTGTTTGTCATCTTGGTACTCACCGACGTATTGAATTCCACTAGCCCAAGTGTAAGTGCCTTGTCCGTGCTGTTTGCCATCATGGTACTCACCGACGTATTGGTTTCCACTAGCCCAAGTGAAAGTGCCTTGTCCGTGTCGTTTGCCATCTTGGTGCTCACCGATGTATTGGTCTCCATCGGCAAAAGTGAAAGTGCCTTGTCCGTGTCGTTTGTCATCTTGGTACTCACCGATGTATTGGTCTCCATTGGCCCAAGTGTAAGTGCCTTGTCCGTGTCGTTTGCCATCTTGGTACTCACCGACGTATTGACTTCCACTAGCCCAAGTGGAAGTGCCAACACAGTCATGCCACATTACGGATGGATCAGTAGGACAAGTTGTTTGTGCCTGGGAATTGATTGAGAATAAGAACGCTGTAATGAGGAGCAGTTTTTTCATGTGTTTAATTTATAACAAAATAGTTATTTTCTGCAAAAGATAATCCTAGTTAGCCTCGGATGATGTCCGAGGCCGGAATCGAACTGGCACGTCCTTCCGAACAACGGATTTTAAGTCATTTACAGAGATAAATAATCTTGACTAATATTTAATTAGGATATTTTTCCAGTATTATATAATATATTTGTTAATAATTTTTATAACTATTAGGAAAGAGACATATGAAATTAATAACAATACTTACGGCATTAATGATATTAATTATTAATGGTTGCGGTGGAAGCGCACCAACATTTGATGGAACCTCAGAAGAAACTGCTGAGTCATCAATGATGAAAATGTTCCCCGACATTGATTTTGATGATGATGGACCTTCAGAAGAAGCCATGAAAAATCTTCCACCAGCGTTAGAAACGTACATGTGCAAATCAATAGAGATTATGTTCTCAAATTTTGGGCAGAACGAAGAAGAATCTCTTTCAGAAGTTCGAGAGATCTTTAATGGAATGACAGCGAATGAAATGGAAGCTTATGGCATGGAAAATGATCTGATCGGATGCATAAGCGGAATGATGGAAGGGCTTAAAGAATTAGAAGAAGGGCTTGAAGAATTAGAAAATATGTTTCAATAATATTATCAATTACTTATCGAGGTGCCCAAGACCTAACAATATAATTGCTCCTATAAATTAATAATTTAATTCAAAAAAATGGTGATAAATAAGTGCGTATTTTCAAATCAATAATTTTTCTAATTATATTTATATTCAGTATCTCTGGAAATTTCTCGTTAGCTGAAGACTATTCAGATTCTGATATTACAAAAGTTGTCATGCTAGGATCAGGAAACCCATTCCCTGATCCAAAGAGATCAGGTCCATCTGTAGCTATTGTTGTTAATGGCGTTCCTTATTTATTTGATGCTGGTGCGGGAGTTTGGCAGGCAACTGGTGCAGCTACACCAAAATACGGAGGAACAATCAAAGCATTAGAAAGTGGTAATATCTCAAAAGTGTTTATCACTCACTTACACTCCGATCATGTTGTTGGTCTACCAAGTTTAATACTTCTTCCCTGGGCACTTGGTCGTGAAGCTCCTCTTGAGGTATGGGGGCCTCCCGGAACTGAGCATATGATTAAGCATCTGGTAGAGGCATATAGAGAAGATGTAGGGTCAAGAAAATATGGTCTGGGTCAAGACAATGATACTGGTTGGCGCGCTATAGGACATAATGTGCCAAAAGCCGGGTTAGTTTATCAAGATGAAAATGTAAAAATTGAAGCTTATCGGACCTTACATACTACATGGCCAATAACTTATGCGTATCGTGTTACCACCCCAGATAAAGTAGTGACCATTTCTGGGGATACAGTCAAGAACAAAGGAATCATTGAGGCAAGCAGAGGTACTGATATTTTAGTTCATGAAGTAGTTACTATCGAAGGTCAAGATACAGCAGGTTGGGCAAATGGTGGAAAGGAAGATCGTCATAATTTCGGCAATATAATTGGCTTCTATCATGCAAATACTAAAGATCTAGCTGAAATTGCAAATGAAGCAAAGCCGAAGCTACTTGTTCTCTATCATGTGCAAAATTATACATCGCCGCTTCGACCCGAGGTTACAGTAGAAGAGATAAAGAAATATGGATATGACGGAAAAGTAATTCTTTCACAAGATCAAGATATATATTAATACTGCTTTTTATTTGTTATATAAAATTTTATCGTGGTGCCCACGGCTAGACTCGAACCGGCAATATCCATTCGGACAACGGATTTTAAGTCTTACTACAAAATATTTTCGCTTGGTCTCTTCCGAAGTACTGCCCAAAACATAATTGACACAAAAACCATGCTGGTTGTGTAAGTCAAAAATACGATATGGCCGTAGTTATATACATATCCTGCAACAGCAGAAGCTATTAACGAAGATAGTGAATAAATTGCAGGAATAAGAATAACAATTTTCCCATATCTATCTTCAGCGGCAATCGACGCAAACATATAAGCTAGTATAGCAGACCAACATGCTTGGAAAAGTACAGATAATACCCAGAACACAGATTCATTAAATATAGTAATCAAACCCACCATTACCAAAATAAATATCAGCCCAATGGCTATGATCATACTATTTCGATTAATTCGGTTATAAACGAGAATAGGAAGAAAAGCGCCCAAGGTACCAATTCCAACAGCTGTTGATAGTGTTATTGCAATTGATTCAGTTGTGTAACCTGTATTAGTGGCAATGCGTTCATAGAATACCCAAAAGCCATTTAAACCTAAGTTAAAGATGAATAAAGCTGCCATCGCCATAATGGCAGGACTTAATTGCTTAACATCAATTGCTTGGTTATTGTGCTGTGCTCCAATATCAATACTTTGTTTCCCAGTCAATGGAAAGGTGATTAATGCAACCGCAAGCACTACTGCCATGGCAAGCAACATGAATACGCCGGTAAGACCCCAAATAGGTGATATCCAGATAGGTACAACGTAAAGGCCAATCATCATCAATATAGATTGAAACAATTGAGAAAACCCAAAACCACGATCTGGGTTTTTGGCAGCGCCCAAGCAGGCCATTGAAATACAATATAATATTCCAGTACCAATACCGGCTATGCCTAACGCTATTAGTAAAATTGCAAAACTAGTGGTAAATGCGGCAAAAATATAACCAAAAAATGCACATGCGCCACCAAACAATAATAATAATTTTCTATTGATCCGTCTGACCCAAAAACTGAGTAACAAACTGATAAGCACTTTAGCGCTCATGCCAGGGACCATTAACATACCAAGTTGCTGGTTACTGAAGCCACGATTGTCTGCAGCTGCACCAACAATAACGGGACTGATATTAAAAAAAAGTGCACTTAACGCAATAATTCCAGCAAAAGTTAGGATAGTCGTAAGTTGATTAACGTCTCTTCTTATCATTATTTGGTTACCGCCAACACTGATCTAATTCATCCCAGCTATCTTGACGCAGATCTGTTTTCATATCTTTTAGCTGGTGTTTAGCAACTTTTTCTGATGGGGTATACGGAAAAGACTTAACGTATTCAAAATAACGTGGGATCTTAAACGGTGCGAGTCGTTGCTGACAATGAATAATAATATCTGCTGGAGATATTTGTTCAATTGTATAGCCTGCCGACAATAACACATAGATTTTTACCTCTTCATCACGCTTTTTATCGGGTACAGCTATTGCAGCCGCATCCTCGATACCTTGTTTAGAACGAATGGCAGTCTCAACCTCCAAAGCAGAGATATTTTCCATAGACCGACGAATCATGTCTTTTAAGCGACCAACGATCGTATGATATCCAAGCTCATCCTTGATAAATAAATCTCCGGTTCTAAACCACCCATCAATAAAGATCTCTTTGTTAGCTTCGGGTTTCTTATAATAACCTTTAATGATGCCAGCACCTTTTATCCATAGCTCACCAGAGTTTCCTGACTCAACTTCGTTTCCATTATCATCGGCAATTTTTACCTCTCGAAAAGGTGCAGGTAATCCGCAACTATTTAGAGCTGAGTCAGTGTTAACAGTTTCTGGTACAAATAGTCCTGGACCGATCTCTGTCATGCCGTAAGAATCTCTGGTTAAAACTTTAAATCGCTCTTCAACAAGACGTGTCATCTCTGCATTAAGAGCAAATCCTATAAATTTCTTAAGCGATGTAGCAGAATCTCGCGGTGATGGAGGCGCTTCAAGTAAAGGTGTTGGGAAATAGGCCAATTCGATCTGATGATTATCAATCCAGTCTAAAAATCGACTAACACTCATGCCTTTAGATACATGAACAGTCATCCCTGAAAATAATCCCATAATAAGCATATATTGATCGTCAATATAGAAAAAAGGAGCATCGGCTAATACTGATTTAATGCCCTTGTTTCGAAGAGCAGCTACACAACCTATTATTATCCAGAATTTTTGTGATTGCATGCAGCCCTTTGGAAATCCTGTGGTACCGGACGTATACTGAATATTAAGAAGATCATCAGAATTTACTTGATAGTTATATTGAGCATCTTTGCTTCCGCGCAACAGAATGGAATTCCAGTTATTCTTTGTGTCTTTATCAGTGACGATAATGATTGACTCATCGGTTAAAGCTTCTGGTTTTTTGCTCATCGCTTTTAGAGTTGATAAGAATTTATCCTCTATAACTACAAACTCAGCATCAGAATCATTAAGAACATAGTCTAACTCGGCGCTCGTGTATGCATGATTGACAGGAATCATCACAGCACCGATCACGGCTATTGCCAACCAGGATACTGGGAACTCTATTCTATTACTCATAATAACAGCAACATGAGTTCCTTTTTTAATCCCTTTTTGCTGAAATCCATCCGCCAACTTATATACCAACACACGTAAATCAGCATAAGATATGGATTTGGCTTGTGGTTCCTGCTCAAAGAAGTTAATGGCTAATGCCGTTGGATAATGATCAGCCGCTTGATCAAGTAACTCTTGTATATTTTCAGGAAAATCAATAGTTTCTTCAATAAACTTTTTTTCTTTAAAGTATTTTTTAGTAGCGACTTCTATCTTCATAGATTATTTACCTTTGATATGATCTATGCCTGATTTTGCCTCAGGTTCTTGATGGTACACCTCTAGCTGATGAGCATATAATTTGCGTGTTAAGCTAATGGCTTCTTTTAAACTCATCTCTGGGCATTTTTGCAGGCATTCCATTTCTGTCTGAATCGCAATTAATGGATGTAAGGCGATCATATTTGCAATCTCTAATGCTCTTTCGAAAACTTTATCATTCGAAACTACCTCATTAATTAATTGGTATTGCAATGCTTGGTCTGCGGTAATCTTCTCACCTGTGAGTGCAATCCAATTTGCCCACACACGGGGAATTTGAAGAGATAAACGTGATGTACCACTGGCTCCTGCCATCCCATAAGCGATCTCAGGTAAGCCAAATCTTGCGCCTTTACCAGCTACTCTTATATCGGTAAGTAATGAAACATAAATCAAACCTTCGCCAATGCACCAACTATTTATCGCACCAATAATAGGTTTGTTTCGAGGCAATGAAAATATCATTTCTGTGATATCTTCACCATCTGGATAAGCATCCCCTTCATTGAGATCATCTCCGGCACTAAAACACTTGCCTTCACTACCTTTCAGAATTCCGACTTTAATATTATCGTCATTCAAAAAGTCATTTAAATGAGAATATAATTGCTTATGCATAGCAAACGTCAAGACGTTAACTTTACCATTATCAATTGTAAATATTCCGATGTGTCCCTGTTTTTCATAAGTAATAGTCATTAATGTTACCTAAAATTTATTTTAATAAGTGATGGTTAAGTATGGTTAAGCATGGATTAAGAGTATAGTTATAGCTCTATTATTACCAATAACTTATCGTGGCGCCCGATGCCGGACTCGAACCGGCACGTCCTTTCAGACAACGGATTTTAAGACAGTAGCCATAAAATAAGTATTTAGACATATCTCACTATCTCTATCATTTCAAAGGAAATTATTTTATGTATAAAGCACCTATGCCTGTTATATAGTTATTGAGAATGTCTAAATATTAATTAAAATAAGAATCTGATAATGATTAAACTAATAATACTCACAATAGTAATATTTTTTGTGCAAATTAATACAACTCTTTCTCAAGAAGTTAGATGTGATAGAGAAATGAATATCACTTATTACAAAAATCCCAAAATATTACTAAATGAATTTTCATCATTTCCTGAACGTAAGTCACAAGTGGCTATAAATGCTTCAAATAAAGCTGAAAAAATAGTAGATGAATACTGGAATCATATTGGACCCGAAAAACACCTACATGAACTAAATACTGTTTTGACTAAATACAGCATTATTACTGAAAATTTTGAAAAAAATGGAGAGTTTGAGTTTTTATTCAATAATAATGGCAAATTACAAGCCACTAATTTCGCAAACTGTAAAACAGAAATCCTTTATTGGGAATATCAATCACAACCATATAATGGAACATTCAGTATATACATAGGCTCCAAGGATACTAATGAATACCTCATAAGATTTGGGATTCAAGGCTCACATTCACAAAATCATTACAGGCTCAACTATTATAAAAGAGGAAGTCAAAATTGCTACAACTCGATGAATCCAATCTGTCATAAACATCTAACTGAATTAAGAATATTGGGATACGCAGATCTAGAATCAAATTTAAAATTTGATGAATTAAAAAATATTGTTAAAACCGAATTGGAAACAGCTAAAAAAATAACCGAAGAAGCATATGCTAAGCAATTAGCTCAAGAAAAAGCTGATAGAGATCGGGCTCAGAATGCAAAAGAAGCTAGAGTAAAGGCGGAAAGAGAGAGAATTGAAGCAGAAAAGGCGAAAAGATTGAGACTTATAAAAGAAAAAGAAGAATTTGATGGCTCTCCTTATGGTCAACTTTATAATTCATATTCATCATATTTGATGATTAGTGATTTATATGATGCTAGAAAGGAATTTGCAACTCCATATATTACACAAACAAAAATGTCTGAAGTAAAGAAGAAGATGAGAGAAATAGAGAACAAAATGATATCTGAAAAAAAACTTGATACAGATATGATTTGGGCTAATGCTGAAAAAAGTTACCAAACTGAATTCTCAACTTCAATGGGTCTCATAAAATCTTCCGGCATCTATTCAAATGAAGCAAATTCAATGGCAAAAATACAATTAATAACGTTCGATGCAATTCATAAAGATGTTGTTGGATACAAATCAATTGAAAAGGATTTTTAATAACTGATTTTTCTCCTCTAATGCTATTTACTTTCAAACGTATTGATTTTATTTTTCTAAAGTGGTTATAGCGATGCCCGGGTGCCAACACAGTTATGCCACTTTATGGATGTACCAGAAGGACAAGTTGTTTGAGCTTGAGCATTGATTGAGAATAAGAATGCTGTAATGAGGGGTTCACTTAATAAGCTCTTTTGCAATGAAAGAAACTCTTAATACACCACTTTCTCTTTGAAATTGCTCGCCACCTATAGAGGCAATATAAGTCTTCCAAGCTGCATTTATACCATCAAAGAAAATAACATTTGACCTCCCTGCTTGGTTAATCTCCATCATTTCTCCAGCAATATTGACCGAAAGCAATTTTTTTATATAAAGCTCTACTGATTCCTTACCACCAAGAAATATAACTCTATTAGAAGTAAAAATTAATTCGCCAAAATCAATACTCGTTAGAGCCTGTTTTTGTTTTCTTGAAAACTCGCCTATACGATAACTAAGACCATCCATGACTCTGAGAGAAATACCTTGATATATTCCCTTTTGTTTAATATTTTTAAATTCTAATAATTGGACATCATCTAATTTCAAAATAATTCTTTCTTGATCTTGGAGCCTTATTGACGAGTCTTGAATTGCAGCTTCCAAGACTAGATTTTCCAGCGCTTTTGCTTCCTCCTTGGAAATTCTTGTGACGGGAATCTCTTTATTGATTTTAAATTCTGGTTTTTTGATAAGCTTAATTACAAAGAGAATTAATACCATAAACATCAATATTACAAAGATATCTAAAATCATATTATCCTCCTTGTAAGGTTAAATATACTGCCTATATTTTATCTAGAGATTATCAAATAAATCGTCATTCTTATCCACCTTGGTAGACTCGTCGATTAGCTTCGATGATGTGTCTTTAGTTGCTACTTTTTTCTCTGTAACTTCCTCTTTCTGAATATCAGGGCTCTCCTGTGTTTCAGTGTTATCTTTTTTCTTTACAGGTGCTTGAGAGGATTTTGATATTTTTCTATAAATTAGCCGAATGATAACGAAAGGAACGTAAATCATTAAGAACACCATTATTATGGCTCCAATTATTGCCAATGGTATTTCTAGAGGAGTCCCTTTTAAAAATCGGCCCGCGATGAAAGCTATTGCAAATAAAGCACCGAAAGATACATATAATATTTTCTTAGTAGACCAATTTTTCATTATATATCATCGAATAAATTATCAACTTTTTTTTCATCTGCTGCTAAAGCTTTCTCTGTTTGAGTTTTTTTCGTTGCTGCTTCTGATTTTTTAGTATTTTGTTTATTTACTTTTTTAGTTGGTGTTGGGGTTTCATCTACCATTATCATCATTAAAGCAATCACAAACATGACCCATCCAAGAATGGTTAAATCTACGTTTGGCAGATCACCATGCACAATTTCCCCAAGAGACCAAATATTTAAAGCTGAAACGCCCCATCCGTCAAGAAGATAGGCGCTGATTAATCGCCATGCACCCCATACCAAAGCTAATAAAAATACTAAACCTAATAGAGCTTCTCTACCGTGTTTTCTTCCATACAAACTAGAAACCAATACTAATAATGCAAGACTAAAAGGCCAATTTTCTTGAGCCCACTGTAAGGTTTCAGTTAGCATATTTACCTCCAAATTCGTTGAATAATTTATTGAGATTTTTTGAATCTTTTGAGAGTTTTAAGCCTTCATTTTTAACTCTTTCCATTGCTTTTAACACTTTTTCGTCTTCATAATAACTTAACGCTTTCTCAAGATTGGCTAACCTCATTTCTAGGTTTTTATAGAGTGCCCCATAAAGCTTTTTATATCTACCAAGTGTCTTTTCATAATAACCATTTCCTTCTAAAGTTTGATTAACTTTTGGGTTATCATGTATATCAGCGTATGAATTCTCTACTCTATTCTTCAGTACTTTAGCATTACTCTCAGTTGATAGGATTATCGTAATTAAGCCTGGAGTTTTTTTCCAAATTACACTGCCAAGCGCTTGAGCCTCTTTAGCAAATTTCCCTTTACCAAACCAAGATGATTTGTGATTCTTATCTAAAGTTTCAAGATCTGAATTCATTTTATCAATCTGAGTTTTCATCGTTTTGCCAGTCTTTACTGCTTTGTCTATGGCTTTATCAAATAAAGCCATGACTTCTTTACACCCATCATCAAGTTCTTTTTTTTCTTTTGCTCTTTGCTTAGCTTCTTCTTCTTTCTTTTTTATATCAGCAGCAATCTCTGGGACAAGGGGAGCAACATTAGCCTCAATATATTTCGAGATTACCTCAGCATTTACTGGATCTTCAAAACCAGAAAAATCATCAAAACTAAGATTTTTGGGAAGCGAATCTTTTATAGACACTTCACACTTGCTTTTAAAAATTTTTATCATTGAATGATTAGCGATCTTAGAAGATGTTGCTACTTTCTTTAATTCACTCTCGTACAACAGATCAAAAGTGTCAAGAATGTGAACCCCGACAGCTAATTTAAAAAGATTCTCTTCGAGAAAAGGAACGGTGACTTTTTTAAACTGTGAGCTTGTTGTAAGACCATTCTCATTGTTGTAAACACGGGCTACTACTCTTAGATCGACCCCAAATAACTTCAAGGGAACGTCATGTTCTAAGAATCTTCCTTTTAAGATAAGAAGTTCTTTTTCATATTTTTCTTGTTCTTTTTTTTCTTGGGCAAGAAGCTTCTGACGTTCTTTTTCATCTGCAATTGATTTTCTTTCAGCTGCTTTTACTGCTGCTGCTGATGCTTTTTCACTTTCTCTTACCCTTTTGGCGTGTTCTCTAGCAGATCGTTTCCTAGATCGCTCAGCTTCTCTTTCTCGCCTCTTTCGAGCTGTTTCAGCCGCTCTTGCTTCTTTCCTTCGAGCAGTTTCAGCTGCTCTCTTTCGTTTTCGCGCCTGCACAGCACTTTTTTTTACCGCATTACTCGCAGCGGCTCCCCAATCCACTTTGCCTTTTTTCCAAACTTTTTTATATGCCATAATTAACTGTTAGTATTGATTGAATATATTTTAATAATATAATTATTTTATTATCATAATTTATCATAATAATAAAATCATGAATAAAACGTTATTGCAATTAATCAGACCCCACCTGTTGTTATTGACTCTATGTTTAAGCGCCTATGTATCTGCTGAATCATATGACACAAATGAATATATTGGTTTAGATAATGCAATCTGCAAAAACGCAAGCAAACATCTAACTCTAGAAACCTCAGGCTTCTTTGAATACATTGGTGCTGGTGAATCAAAAATATTTGAATGCGGGAAGCATAGTGACGAACCATGCAGAAAAGATTCTGAGTTAATTTGTAGAAATACACATAAAAAATACATTCTAGATAGATCTGAAGCTCTTCTAATTGGCGCTAATAAATATACTGATAACACAAAAAAAATAAAAAACCGAAAAAAATTAGAGCGAGCAATCAAAAAGCAAACCAAATTAAATGAAAATTGGAAAAATTCAAACGATATTCTTTCACTGATCGGCTCTTTAGAGAGGGAAGTTATGCTTACTGCCTCTTTATTGCCCTCCGAGACTTATTCTCAAATTAACAATGAGCTTAAAGTTCAACATGATCAAATTCGACAGGAAATCCTTGAGCAACAGAGAATCGCAAGAGAAGCAAGCTTGAAAAAACAAAGGCAAAAAGCAGCTAAACAAGCAATAGAAACTCGTCAACAACGGGAGATTGATGAGCAGATACAAATCATGATGTATCTTTTAGGGATACTTGCGATTGTAGTTTTAGCTGGAACACTTACAAACAAATGGATATTTTTTGACAGTGAACAAGATTTTTTTATGACCCTAGGTTTATTAGCTTCTATTACGACCTGTTTCTTTATGATTGAAGAATATGATTACAAACAAAACGTTACTGTTTCAGGAGATCTATTTTATTGGTCTATAACCAGTGTTTCTGCCCTGCTTTCAATATGGTTAATATTTAAAACATACATGACTTCAATAAAAGGAAATGGCTTCTTTGTAGGAACTTTTATTTATTTATTTAAAGTGGCATTTAGCATTATTCTGGTAATGTTCATTGTTGCTAAAATTGCTGACATTACAAGCAATAAAGATGGAAGGACAAGGGCAAATCGTGCTCCAGCTTTGGCAATTCTTGCTTTAATTGCGATTTTTTGGAAACCAATAAAATGGCTTCTTATAAATGGTGATAGAGTGAGAGAAAAAAAAGCAGCTAATAGAATGAAAACTCAAGTTAAAACCGCACCGCCTGTGAGTGAAACTAAAGCTTCTAATCATAAAAACCTAGACGCCAGCGATGATATGTTTAGCGATATTTAATTTCCATTGATTTGAAGGTATTTTTGTAACTTGACTAATGAATTTTCGGTTTTGATGTCATTAGAAATAATCTTACGTGAATTAATAAAATAACATAAGTATTATGGAATATTCATAAAAACACTAAAAAGTTGCCTAAATTTTGCCTAAAATCACAAAAAAACCCCTTCCCTAATCTTCCAAAGAAAATCAACAAAGAGGTTTAATTTAATCAAATCAACTACTTATCTTGGTGCCCAGGGCCGGACTCGAACCGGCACGTCCTTTCGGACAACGGATTTTAAGTCCGTAGCGTCTACCAATTCCGCCACCCGGGCCTAGGAAAGTTGATTGGAGGCTAGGGTCGGAATCGAACCGGCGTCCGCGGCTTTGCAGGCCGCTGCATAACCACTCTGCCACCTAGCCTGAACAACCAATAACTTCATATAGACTATGTAAAGATTATGACATTACATATATATCGAAGTATACATCGCTATGCTTTATAATCAATCTCAAAAAATGATAACAATGTTAAATTTTATGAAAAAAATTAAACCTATTGCATTATTAATGTATATATTTTCCTCAGTTTCAATCGCTGAAGACTCTCTTGATATTCAATTCTCAGATATATCGATAAAGACACCTGCTGGAAGCATGTCACCTCACCTGTCTACAAGTAAATCTAATATCACGATTTTGAATTGGCTAGAGCCAACTGATGATGGGCATAGAATACAGTTTTCTAGATTTGTTTCTGGCTGGACAGAACCATCGACAGTAACAAATGGAAATGATTGGTTTATTAACTGGGCTGATTTCCCTTCAGTCATTAATTTTAATCAAAATCAATATGCAGCTCACTGGCTAAAAAAGAGCGGTGAATCAACATACGCTTATGATACTTATATTTCTATATCGAAAAATAATGGAAAATCCTGGTCAAAACCAATAAAAGCTCATGAAGATAAAACTCAAACAGAGCATGGCTTTCTCTCTTTTTATGAGTATAAAAATGAACTTGGATTTATATATCTAGACGGCAGAAAAATGGCAAATAAAGCTACACACGATAAAAACCATTCATCAATGTCGCTAAGATCAGGTTCTATCGATAGAAATTTGAAATTAAATAATACACACAATATTGATGGTTTAGTCTGTGAATGCTGTCAGACAGATATCACGATGACAGACAGGGGTCCAATCGGAGTATATCGCGACCGATCGACAGAAGAATATAGAGATATATATATAACTAAATTAGAAAATGAGAGCTGGACTGAAGGTAAGCCATTACATCTAGATAACTGGAAAATTAACGGGTGCCCTGTAAATGGACCTGTAATAACGGGAAATAACAATGAGATTACAGTTGCCTGGTATACAAGATCTGGTGGAAAATCTAATATAAAGGTTGCCAAATCATTTGATTATGGTGAAACATTTAACGAGCCACTGCTCATCGGAACAAATGAGACAGTTGGTCATATAAGCATGACTAGCGATAACAAGAGAAATACTTGGTTGTTATGGCAAAAAACAGCAAAAAAAGGATTGGTCGAGCTCGTTTTAACAAGAATTGAACCCGACACAAATCAAATTATGCACAAAATTATTGAAGAAGCTGGAAAAAGCCCGAGATTCAGCTTTCCACAGATTATTAGAAATGGTGAAACGATAATTCTAGCTTATACCACTGTGATTAATGATTCTCGTGAAACAAGAGGTAATAACAAGAAAACCTCAATTAAATCAATATCTTTTAATACTAATCTATACTAGATTATTATTTAATTTTTAATTTTGGTGCGTTAGTCATTATGCTTTTTATGCCTCTGTTCATTGAAGCTTTGTCCGCGTAACTTTGACTTGTCGCAATAACCTTATTATTTGCCGCTCTAACATTAAATGACCACTTTCCTGCTCTATTTTGCTTGGTATCAAATGAATCTTTACTTGCAGAGTTCATTGCTAGTGATTTAATGCCTTTCATGCAACCCGATCTTGAGGCATACCCTTGACTGGCACAGATTATCTGACCATTTCTTGCTCTGAGTCTGAATCTGGACTTTCCAGATCTGTCTTTATAAATTTCAAACATTTTTTACTCCTATGTGCATAAATATAAAATGATATACTAACAAAAATAATTACAAATAAAATTTAAAAAAAAATATTTTTAGGATTGGATATCTTTGCAATTAGTTGTATAGTATTTATCTTAAATCAACAACTAAACATTCAAATTATCCAAGACTCATGGGGAATAGAGAAAAAATGAAAGCGTCGTCCTTTTTAAAGTTGGCCACTATATTTGGATCAACATTGCTAATTTTATCAGGATGCGCAGCTCCTGTTTATGTTTACCCAGAAACACCATCTTATGCTGTGCATTTTGAAAAAAATCCACGATCATTAAACTGCAGGCAATTGAATGAAGTTCGAATACAAGTATCATCATATATTGATGTAATTGCTGAAGAACAGATCGAAGGTGCTTCAAGAAGTACACCGAACTTCACTGCCGGTGTATCAATTTCTAATCCAACAACTGGTAGAGATTTTCTTGGTTATCGTTCTGAAGGTGTAATGCCTGAAGTAAATGAATTTAGAAGATTAAAAGTCCTTCTAGAGGAAATAGAAGATTTACAAGTGCTGAAGTGCACAAGAACTAGTTTAGATAATTAAAATCAATTTAATAAAATTATTTAATTAATACAAATAAGTAACTGATAAATAGAGTTATTTACAATCATCATTTCTTATACCCCAGGGAAGCTTTGTTTTACAAAGTATGGCTTTATCAATATTGATATTGAGTATTTTTGCAAATCTTAGATTTGCATACCGAAGATCAGCATTAAAGAAATTTGTGTTTATAAGTTTAGCACCAGTAAAATCAGTACCCGATAAATCCGCACTTGAAAAATTGGTATTAGATAAGTCTGCATTCATAAAATTAGATTGTCTTAAATTTGATTTGATGAACTGAGCATCAACTAATTTGGTGTCTACAAATACTGATCCATGAGCATCTGAATGACTAAGATCTCCTTCTTCAATATTTGCTTCCGAAAAATTAGACATAGATAAGACCGATGAACGCATCACAATATTTTTCATTCCTGCTTTAACGAGTGATGATCTGCTAATATTTATATTATTTGCCCAGGCATTATTTAACTCAGCTTCATCAAGAATTGTGTTTTTAAGACTTGTATTTCTTATGCTTGAATTGGATAAATTCGAATAACTTAGATCCGCATCCATCAAATCAGAATCGTCCAGCTTTGCTGATTGAAATGAAGCATATCTTAAATTAGTGTTTTTAAAATTTGCGGCTGTTATTGTTGAATTATTCAGTGACGCATTAATCAAAGTTGAATCAGAAAAATTAGTGTTGGCTAAATTCGCATTTTCTAATTCAGCATTATTCAGATTTATATCGCTTAAATTAGTATTCGAAAGATTGCATCCGTTACAGATATTTGATTCAAGAAAATTATCAAGCTCTATGCTTCTATCTTGAGCAAAAGCTAACTTGATTGGAAATATCAAAAAAATGTAAAGCTGGATTTTTTTATTTAGCATTAAAATCAAATATGATGAGTATTAATACAATAATAATAACAAGGGCAATTATGTCAACTATGCGTTGCTCTTGCTCTAGTTCGAAACAACTTTAAATCTAATGATTTTTTTTCAATGAAGTTTTCATATAGTCTACAAGAATCATATGCGGCACAGTTAGCGCTGCCAGGCCAATAAAAGTTATCTTTAGCAAATCATCTGAAATCATTTTGTTATCGCTAACATAATAAACAGTAGAAAAAATTAGCATAAATGTCACCATGCTATATACCAGAGTTTCTTTTATTGCTTGATGCTTCTCTTTTTTACTTAATATTCTTAGAACTTTATTCATATGCCTAGGGCCATGTATCAAACAAAAGTAGATTGAGAAAGAGACTAGAGGTGGCAACACATAAATCAAAATTAATAAAATAATTAATTGAACATACCTTTTTACATAGGATTTTCTTCTAATAAAATTAACTGTGTATAAAAAGAACACTAAAAACCAAGCGTAAAATAGATAAGTGATTATTGAGATTAGAAAGGTTGCTGTGTCAGCACCTAGCAAAAAAAATATATCTGTTGCTTCTTCAGTATGCGACCATGGGATCATAACTGGCACCAAGCCAGCGTGTGAAAAAAAGGATATCCTGTTTATTTTTTCATCATCATCGTATTCACTATGCGCGAAGTGAAGACCGGAAATCAACAAAAAAATTATAAGTGAAATCAGGGGCTGATATAACCAAAATACAATAACAAATAGAGAAATGACGATGTAGGAAAAATGAAAGACAAAAAAATAATTTGCTGTATTAGGCCATCCCTTCATTCGCGCAATCGTGTTATCTAATGCGCCGTGCGGTATACCGAGAAGAATAATGCATAACAGTGCTACCCAGTTGTATACCTCCATATAATTTATCCTCTTTTGATGCTTTTAAGAATTTGCTCAATAAATGGCTTTTTTGGCATTTGAGCTATCACTTTTGACCAAATATTGAAGCTTGTTGTGTTTGTCATAAACCTTGCAAATTCGTCTGCAGATAATGATTTTGACGTATTAAGGAACAAATCAATGGCAATCTGAGGGTTATTTATTAATACTTTGTTGAATATCTCATCCATGAAAGTAACAAATTTATTCATTGTTACTGGAACATCATAGCACTCATTTCTTATATTATTTGCCAATTCGCCAACTTGAGATTGAATATTATGAAAAGCATATCCTGAGGACATCCTGACAGCACCTCCCCTTGCTCCAATGCAATGGATACCCTTATTTTTATATTCTATTTTACCTTGAGATATAACACCCTTTTCAGATGAAAGTTTTTTTAGATAATTTAGGTTTTTATTTTTCATCCATAATTTTATCTGATCCTCATACCATTCTACCTGGTTGAGCTCTTTTGAAATTACAGTTGACTCAACGAATAACTTTCTTTCTGAAAAAGGGAGTGCATATATAAAGTGCAACCCATTATATTGATCAACATCAAAATCCATTAAAATCACTGAATCAATGTGATGAGCTTCAGTTAATTCAAACTCTATACCGTAAAAATGTTGTCTTAATAAACCAGCATTTAGTTTTGGTGGTCTACTATCATAAACATGGCATGCAGAGACAATATTATTTTTACAGATTATTTCTTTTCGATTATTTTTTTTTGAGATCTCAACTACTGCGTCTCTTATAATAAGAATATTAGAATTATTTAACTCATTTTCAATTTGTGATAAATACATGGATGCATTTATACATACGTATTTATAACTTGAGCTGGAGTGAATTATTTTTTGTGTTTTATTAGAAACTGTCCAATCTTCCCAACTACCCTTTATTGAATTTTTAAAAATAGAAAGATTGTCTTTATGCATCCAAGTGCACCAATTTGCAACTTTATTCTCTGGAAGCTCTGGCTCAATAACAACTATCTTCTTTTTTGTTTGATCTCGAAATAAATTTCTCGCCAATGATAGTCCAGCATTACCAGCACCTATAATTGCAATATCAAAGTTCATTGGCACCTGATAAACCCTGAAAATATTTATGGAGCTTTTTTTCATGAAGGGGAACTTTTTTTGGAACAATGCAATTCAGTGAGATAATGCTTAAAAGCATTTTCTTTTTATTACTAACAATTGTTCTTCCTTTCCACCATTGAGTGCCATTTTGGACCAGTTTAACTCCAATTTGCCGATATAATTTTAGTGCGATAGCTATAGCAATTCTCGATCTCATGGGAATGTAATAAATTCCTTTTGAAGCACTTTCATAATATTTTTCTGCAAGAGAAAAAAGTTTTGCAGTCGCATTTGAAATAGCTTCTTTGTCTGATAAATTTTTCTGAGCTATCCTCTCAGGTTCATTATCTAACCAAGTTGATGGAATATATCTTCGTCCAATTTGAGCATCTTCAAGGACATCTCTAGCGATATTAGTCAATTGCATTGCAACACCCAGGTCTACAGCAAAATATACTGACTGCCTTTCAGAACAATTTAGGATGCTTTGAACCATAACACCAACAGTTCCTGCAACAGCATGGCAATACCTTAGTAGTTCTTTTTCATCAGCAATTCTTACTGATCCTTGATCACTCAGCATTCCCTCCATTAATTCTTCCGCCGCATGGACTGGTATAGAGCATTCTGATACAAGATCAAGGAATTCTTTTACAACTTCTGGCTGATTCTTCTGATCTTTATTTACTAAGTGATCTTTAATATTGTTCAGCAATAATTCTCTGTTTGGATTATTGCTGTCTGCGAGATTATCAACGTATCTACAAAACTTATAAAGTCTTGCCACTTTTTGAGAAAGTATTTTACCTAAAAACTGACTAGCCCAATAAAAAGAGCTCCCATATTTTTTTAATACTTGTTTAGGTTCATTTTGAATCATTTTTTTCACCTGATCCGACTTCAACTCCTGTCATAAGCTCTTGCATTACTTTAGCAGAACTTATGACACCAGGTAATCCTGCACCAGGATGTGTCCCTGCACCAACAAAATAGAGATTTTTGTATCTCTTATGTTGATTGTGAAATCTAAACCATGCAGATTGGGTAAGCTTTGGCTCAACTGAAAATCCAGCACCATTAATAGACCTATAGTCATCTTTAAATTCTTGTGGAGTCATCCAAAATACTCCCTCTATACACTCATTTAAATTCGGCATGATTGTTTGATTTAATGCTTCAATTATCTTATCTGCTAGGACTTTTCCCTCTATCTTCCAGTTAACATCCCCTTGTAAATTTGGAACAGGACACAATACGTAGAATGAGTCATGCCCTTCAGGAGCGAATGAGCTATCTGTCGCAGATGGACGATGCAAGTATAAGGAGAAATCATCGCCTAATTTTTTTTTCTCAAAAATATCATGCAATAGTGATTGGTATTTTTTCCCCATCCATATCGTATGGTGGGCGACATTATTAAATTTAACTTTGGTGCCAAAATAAAGCACGTAAAGTCCCATTGAATAGGTTTTTTTTAGGTTAAATGGATTTGTGACAGATTTTTCACTAAGTAATTCTCGGTAACAAACTTCTGGATCACCGGCAAATACAATATTATCAGCGATGAGATTTGTATTATCTTCAGTATCTATTGAAATAACTTTATTGCCTTGTTTATTAATTCTTTTAACATCGCAATTTTTAATAATTTTAATTTCATGCCTTAACATTAGTTTTTCTAGCTCACTGACTAATTTACCGGTCCCCCCCATACAAAAGAACACACCCCACTTTCTTTCTAAATAATGAATTAATGCATAGATAGATGTTGTAGTGAATGGGTTTCCTCCAATTAAAAGAGGATGAATTGAGAATGCTTTTCTGATCAAAGGATGTTTAAGATGTTTGCTGACCATTTGCCAAACTGTTCTATAACATTTTAATCTCAGTAAGGCCGGTATCTGAGATACCATTGAATATAGGGATACAAATGGCCTATGGACAAGTTTTTTGAAGCCAATATCGTAGATTAATTTTGACTCAACTAAAAGGTCCTCATACCTTCTAGTATCTTTAGGATCAAATTTTTCAATTTCCGACTTTGTATCTTCTATAGAAGCTCTATAGTTAAAATACTCGTCGGATTCACTAAAGTAAAAACGGTAGTAAGGATCGAGGTGGACAAATTCTAGATGATCATCTAGATGCTCATCAAATAGCTCGAATAATTCGCGAAATAAAAAAGGTGCCGTTATGACTGTTGGTCCAGCATCATGTTTATACTCACCTTTTTTGAAGGTTCTTGCCCTGCCGCCTAATTGATCCAGTCTCTCAATTAATATCACCTCATGACCGAGCGATCTTAGCCTGAGTGCCGATGCGATACCAGCAAACCCTGAACCAATAACAATTGATTTGATTGAATAAGTTTTTGATATTTCCAAGCTGTTTACCCAAAGCTTGATATTGAGGTTTGATGGATTGTGAAGGTCGGGAATAAGCCCGACCTTTCACGAATCCGATTAACTCAGATCAATTATCCTGAGTCTTTAACTGCTGCTGCCCATATAACTAAACCAAATGCAGTCTTGTTTACCAAGTCTGCTAAGTTGTAAATTATATTAAGAGCATCGGCATTTCCTTCACCACCGACTAAGTAACCTATTGGGTATATAGCCCATCCAACTAGAACGATCATCCGGAGAGCGTTAAAAGCCATCTGACCAGCTGCATTTCCGCTAGCCTCGCTGGCTTTCGCTGCATCTCCAGCGAAAATCAAGTAGATTACAGCTGCCCATCCAATCATACCAATAGTGAATGCAGGCATGCTTGCCATATATCCAGTTTCTCCCATGTAGCCACCTATTAACATGACTAGAGAAGCAATTAGTAGCTTCCAGAATAGTGAAGATCTAACTGTAGTCACAGCAGCAAGAATGAGATAAAACTCAACTATCTGCAATGGAACAGTAATCAACCAATCAATATATCTGAGAACTGTTGGTGACTCACCAGTTGCTACCCATCCGGCCCTCATGTAGAGATAGTGCCAAAAAGCAACACCTGTTACCAAAGCTGCAACTGTGAGCGATGTTCTCCACTTACCATTTACATCTCCTCTTTCAGCAAGAAAGAAGACAGTAGATGCAAGCATTATCGCAGTTGCCAGCCAAAAGGAAATACCAACGGCATCGTTGGTTGCGAGCATAGATTCCATAAGAAATCCCCTTATTTTCAAATTGTTAGCACTCCAGTTTTTAATTTGAAATACTAACTTTTAAAAACATGACTTCATTTTGAATTAATACTTTAGAATATCAAAATAAAGTCACCCAAAAGCCTGTGCAAGGCTCATTTGTGCCATAAGTTAAAATTGAGACTTTAACTTGTATATCATGAATAGCACAATTTTCTAGATGAGAATGATTCTCATACCTCACCTAACTAAAATTTAACAATACTTAACAATAGAATTCAAGTCATATTTAACTTAAATATTGACATATTCTGACATGCAAAAATGGGCTAATTGAATGGAGCGGGAAACCGGGTTCGAACCGGCGACCTCAACCTTGGCAAGGTTGCGCTCTACCAACTGAGCTATTCCCGCATAAGTAAGAAATATATTCTAACTGGATCTTGAGATTAGATAAAGAATTGATTGCCGTCACACCACCGTCACTTATCAGGCTTACAGGTATTACAGATCTTTTGGAGTTATTTGGAGGTTGTAAAATTTTTTTAAAGGTTAATTTTGATTTGGTTACATCAATTAAACAAGAACAAGATTAATGTCATGAAAGTTAATTTCTTCATACCTAAACCCTAACAAGAACTCCCTGAATAAACAAATCAGGATGCTTTTTGATAAATAAACCTCCTATTTATTCACTATTTATTTACAGAAATATTCCTATGTTGTTAAATACAGGCTATGTCTTATTCTGAAACAATATCCAATTTAATAGAGAATCTTTTCGAAAACAGCAAAAGAGCTTCATCAAAACTATTATCCAAAAGAGAGAGAAGCTCAAAAGATATAAAAGAGCTTGCCAGCGATATAATTGACTCGGGTAACAATATAGCAAGAGTTCAAAGTGCAAAAGAGTTCTTTAGCATTATCAATAATCTTAGTGATTGCGAATTCAAGAAATTAATACTGCATCTTAGAGATGATAGAGATATCAATATTGAAAAAGCTAAACTTGCCGTAAAAGCCTATGATGATGACAAATCAGAAAAAAACTATATTGCACTTCAAAAAGCAAATGTGTCTGAAAGAAAGATACTTTTTAGAAAATTAAATTCATTCGATGAGTCGACCACCTACCTAGTAAAACTTCGCGAAAGAATCCTCTCTTCTTCATCAAAAAATCAAAACTATAATAAAGTTGATAATGATCTAAAGACATTATTTTTCGATTGGTTTAATCGTGGTTTTTTGGTTCTGAAGCCAATTGATTGGAATACGCCAGCAGCTATATTAGAAAAGATCATTAAGTATGAGTCAGTTCATCAAATAAATAGCTGGAGCGAATTAAGAGATAGAATCAATTCTATAGATAGAAAATGTTTTGCGTTTTTTCATCCTGCAATGGGAAACGAACCATTAATTTTTGTTGAGATAGCACTTACCTCAGAATTGCCAAAGAATATTAATCAAATACTTAACACCACCAGATCAACAAGCAATATCAATAAATTAAATAAGGCAATATTTTATTCGATATCAAATTGCCAAAGAGGTCTAGACGGAATCTCTTTTGGCAATTATTTAATTAAAGATGTGGTTAGATACATACAAACAGAAATACCAGGCATAAAAGAGTTTTTCACTTTATCGCCTGTGCCTGGCTTTATGGACTGGATGAAAATAAATAATTATGACTTCTACAGAGACTTAAATTCTAATCTATCAGTAGAAACTATTACGGAAAATAAAAAGTCATTAGATGATCTGGTAAGAAGATATTTACTAGTAACAAATAGAAAAGATAACAAACCCAATGATTCAGTGACTAGATTTCACATTGGCAATGGTGCATCGATGCATCAGATTAATTTTTTAGCGGATACTTCAAAAAACGGCCTAAAGAAAGGTTGTTCATTCATGATCAACTATAGGTATGACATTAATAATATAAAAAGCAATCAGGAAAAGTATGCTGCAAATGGACATATCCAGTACAAAAAAAATATCTAACTTTATTTTACTTGATGGTCACTAAGACATACTCGATTGTCTCTTTCCCTTCATTCCCTCTTTCAAATGTGTCATTTGGAGATTCTGACTCTAACCATTCAACATCTCCAGGAGAGATCTCTCTTTCGCGGAATAAATATTCTCCATTTCTCTTTGATGAAATTGAGCCCCCTTTTATTACAATTGAAATTCGCCGTCCATTTTGTAAGTGAGCCCCCTCCCACTCGCGTGGATTTAATATAACTTTTTGTGCAAAGAATCTGTGATTATCAAAAAGTAACTCTAGATTTACATATGGATAGGTTTGCAGTTCAGTATCACCTCTCTCTTTTTCTGATGTATCTTGTTTCAGTGTCACGTATATCAATTCTATTGGGTTATCCCCACTGTTACCTGAGTCATGGCGATCCTCTATGGGGATAGCACCCACCCATCCGACCGAACCATCAGGAGAAAATTCTTTTTCGTACTCAAGTTCACCGTGCATTCTGCCAGACCAATACCCACCTTTTATGTGAACATAAATCTGGTTTCCAGGGTGACTGTGGACACCTTCCCACTCTCCAGGGCCGACTACCAGCCTTTGAAGAACAACATATTCATTATTAAAAATTACCTCACCGTCAGGATCATCAAGATTGGGATAATTAAGAAGATATTTAGAGAGATTTTCAGAATTTGAATTAGGTGCAAAAAGAAAATTAACTAGAAGAATAAATATAAAAGCTAATTTATTCTTTTTGCTCATTTCAAGATAGCTCCTTAACAGCACGCCATGCCTCTTCAATTGCCCTATTCATTAATGAGCTTCCAGATGCATCACTATTTGCAATTGCTATTTTTCCAAATGGTCTTATGCCGATTTCACTCACTTTTCCATATGAATAACCATGCGCCCATCTATTAACAGTAATACTTGCAACATCGCGATCGAAATTAAAGTAGTTTTTCGGTAACATTCCAGTTAAATGCTCTCTTATCTCCGCCTCATAATCTGAAAACTTCTTTCCAAGCATCCTGTATCTTGCCTCTTTGAATTGCTGGATAGCCGGGGCACCATGTGTGTCACCCTGGAGACAGCATCTCATGTGAAGGATACAAGGATCATTAGGTGAATTAGTATACTCATATCCACCCATACTGGTTGGAAAATCCATATTAACTGCCTGATGCATGTTTCCTGGAGACATCGCCATGCCAATTCCTGCCTCCTTAACTGCCCTCCAATTTCTTAAACCAATAGTTGAGTACTGGAGAGGAATCTTTGTCAGTTTCATTAACTCTTGATACTGATCTTCAGGTAAATTATTAACTATATGTGGTATCATCATGTTATAGCAGGCTAAAATAACATTCTTTGACTTTACTCTGTAAGACGTTTCATTCTTTATATAATCTGTATAAACATAATCAGAATTACTTGCATCAGTCTCATGCTCAATATTTATGGCCGTGCTATTAAGCCTTAATCTTACATTGCTATTTTTTTTATCTAATTGGTGATAGTTAAACTTAGATAAGATTATTTCTTCAACATTGTCACCTTTTCCTACATTTGGAATAAGCTTTTTTACAAGCATTCTAGCTATAGTTGCATTGCCATCAGGATAGTGCTCAATAAATGGCTCCTCCACTGCGTATGTCCCGTCCTTTCGGTCAATATAATTCTGATAAGCCCCATCGTCGAGGACTTCCTTCCAAGTTGCCGCGTTCATGCCCAATGCTCCACCCTCAAGCGCACCATTTATAGTCATTACATCTGGTATTCCACCATAATCAACGATAGATTGTCTTGCCATTCTATGAATCAGTGGATCTACAACCCCCAATGTATCTCTCATGTAATCAAAATAGGATACTTCTCTTACATATCTTCTCCATTGACTTTTTTCTATTCCAAGCGTCGAAGGTTTGCTCGTCAATAACTTTAATAGCTGTCTTTTTCCTTCAATATTCAAGGGAACTTGCTCGACAGCTTCATTGATGTCAATTTTGGGTCGCAGAAGACCTTCAATAAAACCCGGGTAGTCGCAAAATGGGTGTCTCACAATTTTATCTTCACCAAAATAACGCTCATTGAAATAAGTAACTGCTTCTAACCCATGTTTTTTGAAGAAGTCTCTGTCATAAGCAGACTTAAAGGTTTCCATGTCAACACCGAGCTCATCCAAAAGTTTTAGTACAACATTACTGAATCCACTGGGGTATTCAAATGACTCAGAGCCCCCCTCACCCAAAATCAATTTACCATCAACAATATGTTCATTCCTTCTGGCATGACCTCCAAAGTCGTCGTGATTTTCAATTATGAGGATTTTTTTATTACTACCGTATTGTTGAGAGAAGAAATAGGCTGATGCAAGTCCGCTTATTCCTCCACCGACAACAACCAAATCATACTCTTCGTCTAAGAGATTTCTCTTGCCCCAATCATTATTGCTCGTCCATGCTTTTTTATGGGCACTCTCGTTAGACCCAGGGTGACTGCCCCTAAGCCCATTAAGTGCTGGCGGGTAACTCGAATTAGATATATCTTTAGGGTGTTGACCCATGCTGCTTCCAACTGGCATAGCCGAAGAGCCAAAGAGCATTAAACAGCCATTAATAAAATCTCTTCTATCAATTTTACTCATTTACTTTACCGTTGTTTTCTCATAGATATCGGCATCGGATAGTTTCTTCCAATCGACATCGACGCCAAGCCCTGGTTTCTTGAATTCTCTTGTAAACCCATTTTCAATCAAATTATCATTCTTGAGACCAAAATGATACATGTCAATAGGAGCTGGCGTTTCAAAATATGTAGATTTGCATGAAGCTAGCATAATATGAAGATTTACTGCCTGTGCCAGCGTATTGCCCCAACATTGCATTTCTAATTTTGCTGAATATTTATTTATTATATTAATTAACTCGAGACTCTTAGTAAGACCGCCTACAATAGTTGCGTCAAATCTCGCGGCGCTCCAACAGTCATGCTTTAATCCATTTTCAATGTGATCTTCAGAATAGAGGGTATAGCCATCTGGAATAATTGGAATAGAAATAGATCTCTTTAACCTGCTGTAATCGTCCAATAAATTATCCTTCATTGGTGCCTCTAGCCATTTAAATGTATTTTTATTCATCGCTTTACCAATTCTAAATGCTTGATCAAAATTATATTCACCTTCAAGGTCTAATATAAATTGGAATGCCTTATTACGAAATTGTTCTTCGATAAGGTTGACTAACTCAAGATCTTTCTCTATCAATCCCCAAGTATGAATTTTAAATACCTCAAAACCCATTAGAGCATGTAACTCAATGTTTGCGATCAAATCTTTGTTTTCACTATAAAAAGGCAGGCTTGCATACGCCTTCATGCTATGTTTCTGTCCACCAAGAAATTTATAAAGTGGCATGGAGGCTTTTTTGGCAGCCAAGTCCCAACATGCAATATCAATGCACGTGAGCACACTATCAGAGACATTTGAATATTTATTTTTAAGAAGTCTCCTTAAAACAATAGGATCATTTTCTCTGTTCGAAATTAAATACGAGCAAACGGATACAAGCTCGTAATAATGACTTAAATCAAACTCTTTAATCGAGTTAGTTGTTATGCCAGATAAACCTTCTAGACCATCTGATGTGATTACTCTCAAGATAAGATTTAAATGTTTCCATACCTCCCACTTAGAAGAGTATTTGGCATCTGTTTCATTTAAACCATAGGCATAAATCTCTATGGTTTTTATCTCTGGATTATTAGAAGAAGAGAAATATGAATCGTAATTGATATTGATTTTATTAGGAAGCTTATAAATTAAATCTCTAGTTTTATAGGACATTTATGATTCTTTTTTCATAGACGGCCACGCTAATTGAAGATACCTGAACATAGACCAAAGAGTCATTCCAACAGCAAGCAAAAGAAGTGTAAAACCTGTCGCGTATGTATCAATATTCATTATTGGTTCCTTGTATACCATGAAACCAATGCCGAACATTTGAAGGGCAGTTTTTAGTTTTCCCGACCAAGAAACGGCTACCTTTGATCTGTCACCAATTGTTGCCATCCATTCCCTTAAGGCCGATATCGTTATCTCTCGACCTATAATAATTACAGCAATTATATCTACATACCACCCTGGATCTGATTGAACAAGAAGCACTAATACGATTGCAACCATCAATTTATCGGCAACGGGGTCAAGAAATGCACCAAATCTTGATATCTGCCCATATTTTCTGGCTATATAACCATCAAAAAAGTCAGTAATTGCAGCAATCCCAAAGATTATGCCTGCAATTGGTCTAGCTATAGCGTGATCCACATAGAAACATACCACTACTATCGGGATTGCAAGAATTCGCATTATCGTAAGCAGATTTGCAAGTGAATATTTCATAACAATATAGTAATTCTCAGCCCTACTTATGTAAATTATTACTTATGCGAACTGCTAAATCTTTACTGATGCCTCTGACCTTCCTGAGATCATCGGCACTGGCTATTAAAACACCTTGGATACCACCAAACTGTTTAAGCAGTTCACGTTTTTTTACAGGTCCTAAACCCTCGATACCGTCTAATTTTGAGGACTTTCTGTTTATTTTTCTTCTGATGCGATGACCAGTAACAGCAAATCTATGGGCTTCGTCTCTGATCTGCTGTATATAGTGAAATGCAGGCGAGTGAGATAAAACTTTTAGTATATTTTTACTGTCATTAACATATATAGTTTCGTCTCCTGATTTTCTTTCTTTTCCTTTAGCTATTGCAGCAACAGATAAATCACTTATTTCTAGTGATTTTAAGATTTCATTTACCCTGCTTAACTGCCCTTTTCCCCCATCAATGAATAATATATCTGGCTTCTTTTCAGCTTTATTTTTAACTTTTTTGTATCTTCTTAGGATTGCTTCCGCCATCGCGGCATAATCATCACCTATTTGGGTTGTTTTAATATTATAGCGTCGATAGTCGGATTTTAATGGGCCATTTTTATCGAATACAACGCATGATGCCACAGTTGCTTCACCTGATATATGACTTACATCTATACATTCCATTCTTTCCGGCATCCTTCCATTCAAAATCAATTTTCCGAGACTCTTAAGTTTAATCTCAGTTGATGAATCTATGGATAATTCATATTCCAAGCCTGATCGAGCATTTTTATTTGCTAGCTCTTGCCATTTTAATCTGTTGCCACGGACATTATTGTTGAGTTTGATTTTTTTTCTGTATTTTGTTTTTAGAGAATTTTGAATCCATTCTTTATTATAAATCTCTTCTGATAATATAATTTCTGAAGGTGGTTCTATCTCAAAATAATGCTGGAGTATGAACCCTTCTTGAATAATCTCTTTGTCTTTGCAATTTTTAATTTTAGGAAAATGGTTCTTACTTCCCAAAATAGAGCCACCTCTAATAAATAAAACCGTAACACAATGTATATTTCCATTAGTTGCAATGCCGATGACATCCATATCGTATTTTTTATTTGAAATGGCCAGCTGTTTTGCTTGTATTTCTTTTAATCGTTTAATTTGATCTCTGTAACGAATAGCTTCCTCATAATTCTGTTGGTTGGATTGCAAATCCATTTTTTTTATCAGTTGGTTGATTATTGAAGTATTTTTTCCTCTTAAGAAAGATATGGTCGACCTTACATCTTGCGAATACTCATCTTTTTTAATTAGGTTTACACAAGGTGCTGAACATCTTTTTATTTGATACTGCAAACATGGTCTTGATCTATTTCTAAAATAACTGTCCTTGCATTGTCTAACCTTAAATATCTTTTGCAGCTCGGTGAGGGTTTCCCTAACGGCCATTACGTTTGGATAGGGCCCAAAATATTCTCCTTTTAGAACTTTATTTTTCCTTTGAAATTCAATTCTTGGAAAATCCTGATGAGAAGATACATATATATATGGATAACTCTTATCATCTCTCAGCACAACATTGTATTTTGGTCTGTACCTTTTTATTAATGAGTATTCAAGGATCAATGCTTCATTCTCGGTGTTGGTTACAGTTAGATCCAAACTTTTTACATTGCTCATTAGCAATCTTGTCTTACCGTGAGACTCATTTTTATTAAAGTAGCTGGGTATTCTTTTTTTCAAATTTTTTGCTTTACCAACATAAAGAACTTTTTCATCCGAATCTAACATCCTATAAGTACCAGGTTTTGATGGGATATTTTTAATGATAGTCGTGGGATGATCTTTTATTTCTATTAGCATTTTAATTACTGGATCAGAATTTTCTTATAAACTTATCAATGTGATTAATCAATTATAAATCAAAAGATGATTTTATAACCATAATGCCATTTATATTATTCAATAAACCATATAATGTTCAGTGCCAATTCTCAGGGCCCAGTCCGAATTTATCAGATCACATTCATACAAAAGATGTATACGCAGCAGGCAGACTCGATAAGAGAAGCGAAGGTCTTTTAATCCTAACTGATGATGGGCGGCTTCAGTCGCGAATAACAGAACCAAAAATGAAACTTGAAAAACATTATTGGGTTCAGCTAGAAGGTGAATTGAGAGACGAACATACCGATATACTCGAAAAAGGTGTCATGCTCAGAGATGGAAATGCGAGAGCTTTATCTGCGAAATTAATTGATGAGCCAGTATCATTATGGCGAAGATCTAAACCTATCAGATATAGGAAACATATAAATACCTCATGGGTAAATATCGTTATTTCTGAGGGGAGAAATCATCAAATCAGAAGAATGACCGCACACATAGGTTTTCCCACGCTGAGACTTATTCGCCATAGAATAGGTCCTTGGAAACTGGAAAAGTTAGTGCCTGGTGAATTGATAGCCTATAGAAATAAAGAGGCTTGGTCGAACCTAAAATAAGGTGATCATCTTAGGCTGATAACCCAGATATACCCAGCGCTATCTCCATAGCCTGCTCGTAATTTAATCTCGGATCTACAGGAGACTTATAGGCAATTGCCAGATCCTCATCATTCAAACCTCTTGCACCTCCAGTGCATTCGGTAACATTTTCACCTGTTAATTCAAGGTGAACGCCCCCTAAGTACGAGCCCATATTTTTATGAATCTTAAAGGCTGACTCTAGCTCAGAGGTGATATTATCGAATCTTCTGGTCTTGACTCCGCTGGATGTTGATTCTGTGTTTCCGTGCATTGGATCGCATACCCAAAGAACGGGTGAAGCTGATTCTTGAACTGTCTTAATCAGTTGAGGTAATGTATCTTCGATTTTATCTGCTCCAAATCTATGAATTAGAGTAATTCTTCCAGGAATATTCTCAGGATTTAGTGACTTCAAGAGATCTTGCAACCAATCTTTAGTCATACCTGGTCCAATTTTGATGCCCATAGGATTTGCTACACCGCGAAAGTACTCAACGTGCGCACCATCTAATTCAGCGGTTCTCATGCCAATCCATGGAAAATGCGTGGTCAGATTATAATAATTCTTCGTTCTTTCAATATATCGAGTTTGAGCTTGCTCGTAATGCAAATGAAGACCTTCATGAGCAGCATATATTTCTGCTTTTTGCGAAAGGAATAATGGTCTTCCTGAAGTACTCTCTATAAAGTCAATCGATTCGGTTATGCTTTGAATTATTTTTTTGTACCTATCGCCCATCTCTGAATGACCTAGCCAATCAAGATCCCAGTATTCTGGGTGATGAAGATCGACGAAACCTCCATCGATTAGAGATCTCACAAAATTCATAGTTAGAGCTGCTCTTTCGTATCCTCTTAAAATCAATGATGGATCAGGAACTCGATCATCGCTAGTGAATGCACTTCTGTTGATTATATCGCCACGATAACTAGGAAGCTCTTGCCCATTCTTTAATTCTATATCTGCTGATCTTGGCTTGGCATACTGACCTGCCATCCTACCAACTCTCACTACCGGTTTTTTGAGGCCATACTGCATTACTGTGCTCATCTGTAGCAGAATCTTTAATTTAGCGACAATGCTATCTGAATTGCAGTCTGAAAAGCTTTCAGCGCAATCACCGCCTTGAAGAATGAAAACATCTCCTCTTTGTGCTGACGCTATATGCTCACGCAATTTATCCACTTCCCATGAAGTAACAATCGGCGGTAATTGACTTAAATCTAAAACAGCCTGGTTTAATTGATTCGCATCAGGGTAAGTCGCTTGTTGAGAAGCATTCATTTTTTGCCAAGAGTCTGGCGACCAATTTTTTTTGTTATCACTCAATGTATCAAAATTGCCTATTTTAAAATTCCAGAGAAGAATTGTGCACGTGTAAACATCTTAATGCAATCATAAGCTTACAAACATTATGTAAATTTTTTCTCTAATTTCTAATCATATATGCAATTAAGGAAAACAAATGAAATCTAAAACACTACTGGAAAGAATTCAAAAGGATTGGCAAAATATGAACTATTATTGATATTGCATTTACCTCATTTTTCAAAGGGAGTCCATTTTGAAAGAAATTCTAGAAAAACTTAATCTAAACGCCATCAATCCTGGAAGTTGGTCAGGCACTCAATCCATGCAAACAGATAAGGAAAAATTAATCGAATCGATTAATCCATCTTCAAAGGAAGTTATAGCTTCTGTTATCAATACAAATAATGATGAATATGAGCAAATCATTAAGAATGCACAAGAAGCTGCAAAAGAATGGAAAAAGATACCGGCTCCTGTCCGTGGGGATGCTGTCAGAAGAATTGGTGAATCACTCAGAGAACATAAGGATGCACTCGGAAGCCTTGTTAGCCTTGAAATGGGAAAAATTAAAGCTGAAGGTGACGGTGAAGTTCAGGAGATGATAGACATGGCAGACCTTGCTGTGGGTCAATCGAGAATGCTCTATGGAGTTACCACTCAATCTGAAAGACCAATGCACAGAATGTATGAACAATGGCATCCTTTAGGATTAGTTGGAATTATAACGGCTTTTAATTTTCCAGTAGCTGTATGGTCATGGAATGCTTTTATTGCAGCTATATGTGGCAATATAAATATATGGAAGCCCTCCCCTAAGACTCCTCTTTGTTCTGTTGCTGTGCAAAAAATATGCAATCAGGCCTTGAAGGATCAGGGCTTTCCTGATGTTTTTCATCTTATGAATGATGAATCAAATGTTCTGTCACAAAAATTGATTGATGATGAAAGAATTGGCTTATTGTCATTTACTGGATCCAGTCATGTAGGAAGAAAAGTTGGACAACAAGTAGCATCAAGGATGGGAAAGTACCTTCTTGAATTGGGTGGAAATAATGCAATTATAGTAGATAAATCTGCAAACTTTGATATTACTGTTCCCGGTATTGTATTTGGCTCAGTGGGAACAGCAGGACAGAGATGCACAACAACTAGGCGTGTCTTTGTCCATCAATCGCGCATGGCAGAATTACAGGAAAAACTCATTAATGCATACAAGCAAATACCAATAGGTGACCCGCTTAATCCAGACACCCTGATGGGACCAATTATCGATGAGCCATCACTTCAAAATCTTGAAGAGGCAATCGATCAAATAAAAAAAGCAGGAGGAGAAATCTTAATAGGAGGAAAACGTACAAAAGAAGAAGGTTTTTTCTTTGAGCCTACAATTGCCCTAGCAGAAAACGATTGGGATATTGTTCAAAAAGAGACTTTTGGCCCAATACTTTATTTAATACCTTTTGATACACTCGATGATGCCATAAATATGCAAAATAACGTGAAACAAGGTCTTTCTTCGGCAATTTTTACCGATAACTTGCAAAATGCTGAGTTTTTCCTGTCTAACTTGGGATCAGATTGTGGAATCGCTAATGTCAATATTGGTACATCCGGAGCTGAAATTGGGGGTGCATTTGGAGGTGAGAAAGAAACTGGTGGCGGAAGAGAAGCCGGTTCAGACGCCTGGAAAGCCTATATGCGAAGACAGACTAATACAATTAACTGGGGCAAAGAGTTGCCTCTTGCACAAGGTGTTAATTTTGACATTTGATTATAATTTTAACGTCTAAACTAGAATCATTTTAACCTTAACAATAAAAATAATGATGAGATTATAGCTGCTGTCGCCCCCCAAATCCTATAATCTTTATAATGGTATTCAAAGACAGGAATATCAGTATTCTTGATTTTAATTTTTCTTGTTATTTTATTTTTTTTATTGATAAAAAAATCAAACGGTACGTAAAAATAATCTTCGACTTCAGAATCATCAATCTTAATAGAAATTTCATTTTCTATAATACCAACGATAGGATGAATCAAAAACCCAGTAAGAGTTGGAACAGAGTCTAGAAATCCAAGAATTTTTATTTTTTGATCAGGTATACCAATTTCTTCTCTAGTCTCCCTCAGTGCAGTATTGACTAGGCTCTTGTCTTTTTTTGACCATCGCCCACCAGGAAAACATATCTCACCAGAATGTGATTTCAATTTTTTTGAACGAACAGTGAACAATAAATTAAGTGTATTGTCCTTTTTTATTATTGGGACCAATACTGAGGACTGAATAAAATTTTTTTGATCCTGCTCACTCAACAATGATGCGATCTTTTTTTTTGAAAATCTTTTGTCTATTGAATTAATTGAAAATAAGAGTGGTTCCTTTTGACTGAGGTTTTCAAAGCATCTCAATTCATGGTCAATAAGCATAAAAATATATTAAGCCCTACTTAATTGAGATTATTTTAAACCACCTTCAGTAAGGTCCAATGGATCCAATGCCTGATCAATCTCATCTTCCGACAGATCTGTCATTTCCATTGCTACATCTTTAATTGATCTGTTCTGTTGATATGCTTTTTTTGCAATTTTTGCACCTAACTCATAACCAATCTTTGAGTTTAATGCAGTGACTAATATTGGGTTACGTTTGAGGTTTTTATCGATAACTTCCCGATTGACCTCAAACCCAGAAATTGCCTTTTCATCGATAGAAGAAATGGCATTTGCCATGATATTAATACTTTGTATTAAGTTATAAGCAATAACCGGTAACATGACATTTAATTGGAAATTGCCAGACTGAGCTGAGTAAGCTATTGTCGCGTCATTTCCAATTACTTGTGCACAAGCCATAATTACAGCCTCAGGAATAACTGGATTTACTTTACCTGGCATAATGCTTGAACCTGGTTGAAGTTCGGGTAATTTTATCTCACTGATACCAGCGAGTGGTCCAGAGTTCATCCACCTGAGATCATTTGAAATTTTAATTAGACATGTAGCTAATGATCTCAGATGACTAGATAGTTCCAGCGAGCTATCTTGTGAGGACATAGCCTCAAAATATGAGGGGGAAACCTTAAAATCAATACTTGTTTTTTTAGAGACATTTTTTACAAATTTCTCTGCAAAATCCGGATGAGCATTAATTCCTGTTCCAACAGCTGTGCCTCCTTGAGCGAGACAAGATAACCGCCCCTGACTTTCTTCGATTCTGTCGCGTACTTTTTGAAGTTGATGTTTCCAACCATCAACTTCTTGAGCCAATGTGATAGGCATGGCGTCCATGAGATGTGTTCGTCCCGTCTTAACGACGTCTTTCAAGCTATCACTCTTGTGACCCAATGAGGAGATGATGTTGTTGAGCGCTGGTAATAAACTCTCTTTGAGCCGGATAATTGCAGCTACGCTTATAGCAGTGGGAACAACATCATTACTGCTTTGGCTCATGTTAACATCATCATTAGGATGAACTTTCTCATCTGTTAACAAAGAAGCTATGCTAGCAATTACTTCATTGGCATTCATATTCGAACTTGTCCCAGATCCTGTCTGAAACACGTCAACTAAAAATTCCTCATTAACATCACCATCTATAAGATTTTGAGCGGCTTTTTGTATAGATTTTGATTTTTTCTTACTTATTAAGCCCAGTTGTTCGTTCGTGAGTGCTGCTGACCACTTAATAAGACCCAATGCAGATATAAATTCAGATGGCATGGTTAGGTCGCTTATACAAAAATTATCAAGTGCCCTTTGAGTTTGGGCGCCCCACTTAGCATCCATCGGCACTTTAAGATCGCCCATGCTATCTGTTTCAATCCTGAATTTATCTTTTTTCATAATATATTTTTTTTGTAATATTATTTAATTATGACACAGCAAATAATTAAATTTTAGCTCTATTAGTGTATGATTCTATTTTAATATCTTATGCAAACAAGTAATGCCTTACAGTAACCTCAAATCAATATCACCTCTTGATGGTCGTTATTCTGAGAAAGTCTCAGAATTAAGAGATATATTCAGTGAATACGGCTTAATAAAGTACAGAGTGTTTATTGAAATCAAATGGCTGCAACATTTATCGTCAATAAATGATTTGAAAGAATTGCCAAAATTTAACTCCGATCTCGAAAAAAAATTAAATTCAATTTTAAATTCCTTTAGCGTTGATCAAGCAAACGAAATAAAAAAAATTGAAAGTGTCACAAATCACGACGTGAAAGCGATTGAATATTACCTGAGAGATTCACTGAAGGATTATGACGGCATTGAGGGGTTTATTCATTTTGGATGCACTTCAGAAGATATAAATAATTTGTCTTACGCTCTTATGTTTCGTGAAGCGCGAGAAAATATACTTTTACCAATGATGAAGGATATCAAAACAGCGTTAACTGATATCACAGATAAATATTCTGACACCCCCATGATTTCAAGAACTCATGGGCAGACCGCCAGTCCAACCACTGTAGGAAAGGAAATGGCTAATATCATACACAGATTGAATGCTGCGGTTACAGATCTTAATGAAATTATTATTCTTGGAAAATTTAATGGTGCGGTTGGAAATTTCAATGCGCACTATTCAGCCTACCCAGAATTAGATTGGATTGAAATAAGTAATAACTTCATAAAATCAATTGGATTAACGCCAAATGAGCTTACCACACAAATAGAACCTCACGATTGGACTGCTAAGTTTTGTCATTGCTTGATAAGATACAACGTAATCCTACTTGATTTATGCAAAGACATATGGGGATATATTTCAATTGGTTATTTTAAACAAAAATTGAATAAAAATGAGGTTGGATCTTCAACAATGCCCCATAAAGTCAATCCAATTGACTTTGAGAATGCAGAGGGTAACTTGGGAGTCGCAAATTCTATGCTGAGTCACTTTTCAGAAAAACTGCCAATCTCTCGCTTTCAAAGAGATCTGACTGATTCTACAGTTCAGAGAAACTTTGGTGTTGCGATTGGATATACAATTATTTCAATGAAATCGTTACTAAAAGGCCTAAAAAAACTTGAGCTGGATGAGGATAAAATTAATGATGACCTGCTAAATTCTTGGGAGGTAATCAGTGAAGCCATTCAAACTGTAATGAGGAGATACAATATTCCTGAACCCTATGAAAAATTAAAAGAGCTCACCAGAGGTCAAAAAATTAATAATGAAATTCTAATCGAATTCATTGAATCTCTTGAAATTCCAGATACCGCAAAAAAAGAATTAATTTCTATCAGTCCATCTAGTTATATTGGTGCCGCGTCGATACTCGCAAAAAAAATATAGACATACAGGAAGATCAGCTTCTATTAGAGAATCAATAGATTAAATAGTTAAAAATTAACCGTGATTGATGTCAATAATAAAAAGGTAATAATCGGACTATCCGGTGGAGTTGATTCTGCTGTATCAATGTTGCTGCTGAGAGAAAAAGGTGCAATTGTTGAGGCATTGCATATGACAAATTGGGATGACGATGACCAATATTGTAGTGCAGCAGAAGATCTTCAAGACGCAAAAAAACTATGCAAACAATTATCTGTTCCTTTGCATCACATTAATTTCACTAAAGAATATAGAGAAAATGTATTTGAAAACTTCCTTAATGAATATAAAAAAGGAAGGACACCAAATCCAGATATTCTTTGCAACAGAGAAATTAAGTTTGGGGTATTTAAGAATCATGCGGAAAGATTAGGCGCAGAATTTATTGCCACAGGTCATTATGCTAAGATAAAAAGCGACAATGGGGCATTAAAACTTTTTAAATCAAAAGACAAAAATAAAGATCAAACATACTTCCTCTATGCGGTTGAACCAAAAAATTTCATAAACACCATATTCCCACTTGCAGATATCTCTAAGGAAGAAGTAAGAGCGATAGCACAAGCCAATGGCTTGATAAATTATAAAAAAAGAGACAGTACTGGAATCTGTTTCATAGGCAAACGACCGTTTAAGGAATTCCTTGGATCATATATTCCATCTGAACCTGGAAATATAATAGACAAAGACGGGGCCATTGTTGGTGAACACGATGGACTCATGTTTCATACGATTGGGCAAAGACAAGGATTAAATATCGGTGGCATAAAGAATGGAAGTGGTGAGCCTTGGTATGTTTCAGAGAAAGATATAAAAAATAATACATTAATAGTAGTTCAAGGTGATCACCCTTCTCTTTATTCAAAGGGAATAGTAATAATTGATGAATCGTGGATTGAATCTTCACCAGTGACAAAAAACAGTGCCAATGACCATTTAGAATGCACAGTAAAAGTCAGATACAGACAGGCTGATCAAGGATGCAAATTATATCTTACTGAGGATGAAAAAATTACGGTAATATTCAATGAGCCGCAAAGATCAGTTGCCTTGGGGCAATCGGCTGTTTTCTATATGGGTGAGGAATGTTTAGGCGGAGGCATAATTGACGAAATCATCAAATAAGAAAAATTAGAGCCAAAAAATAACAAATTTAAGTCATGTTCGGATATAATTCTGCGCCAAGAGAGACAGAGAAAACCACTATAAGCTAGGAACTCAGAATGCAATACCAATCATCTGCAAAGAAAGAATTAACCATCAATAATAGAAAATTTGAGTATTTTGATCTCAACTCAATAGATAATGAACTTGTAAGAACCCTTCCCTATTCATTAAAAATACTTCTTGAAAACCTTCTAAGACATGAAGATGGTATTAACGTGACCAGAGAAGATATACTGGCAATTGCAAACTGGGATCCAAACCAAAAACCAGAAAAAGAAATTTCATTCACACCGTCGCGTGTGATTTTACAAGATTTTACTGGTGTTCCAGCTGTGGTTGATTTGGCGGCAATGAGAGACGCTATAGTAAATCTAGGTTCAGATGCAAATAAAATAAATCCGTTATCTCCTGTTGAGCTCGTAATTGATCATTCTGTGCAAGTAGATAACTACGCCAAATCCAATGCGCTAGATTTAAACAATATAATAGAATTCAAAAGGAATAAGGAAAGATATTCATTTTTGAAGTGGGGTCAAAAAGAATTTAAGAATTTTAAAGTTGTACCTCCAAATACAGGAATTGTTCATCAAGTTAATTTGGAATACCTTAGCCGGGTTGTTTTTAATCACAACTCCTCTGATTCAAATACTCTTTATCCAGACACAGTAGTAGGAACCGACAGTCATACGACGATGATCAATGGTCTTGGAATATTAGGTTGGGGAGTGGGCGGAATAGAGGCTGAAGCTGCCATGTTAGGGCAACCAATCACTATGCTAATCCCTCAAGTTGTTGGTTTTAAGTTAACTGGAAAGTTACGCGAGGGAACCACTGCAACAGATTTAGTGTTAGCAGTAACAGAAATTCTTAGGAACAAAGGTGTTGTTGGTAAATTTGTTGAATTCTTTGGAGATGGTTTAGATGACCTTCCATTGGCGGATAGAGCTACTTTAGGAAATATGTCACCAGAATTTGGCAGCACCTGTGCCATATTTCCTATAGATCAAGAAACACTTAGGTATCTGAGCTTATCTGGAAGAGATGAAGATCAGATTCGCGTAGTTGAGGGCTATGCTAGAGCACAGGGTTTTTGGCGGAACACTGAACAAGATGATGCCAGATACTCTGATCTTATTGAGCTCGACATGAGCGCAGTTGAACCAAGTATCGCTGGACCAAAGAGACCGCAAGACAGAATACTTTTGCATGACGCCAAAAAAACAATTTGCTCGCATATTGATAAAATTAAAACCAATAAAAATTCACAAAAATTAGATGATGGGGGCGCAAAAAAAAGTATTTTAAATGATGGCTCTATATTGATAGCTGCTATTACAAGTTGCACAAATACATCCAATCCAGCTGTAATGATCGCAGCAGGAATTCTTGCTAAAAAAGCAAATGAGCTTGGTCTAAGCACCAAAAGTTGGGTAAAAACCAGCCTAGCTCCTGGCTCGAGAGTCGTGACTGATTATCTGGAAAAAGCAGGTCTTGATGAGCATCTCGATAAGCTTGGATTTCAAACTGTTGGCTATGGTTGCACTACATGCATAGGTAATTCTGGACCGCTCAATCAAGACATATCAGAAGCAGTCATTGAAGGAAATATAATCGGTTGCAGCGTTCTATCAGGAAATCGAAATTTTGAAGGCAGAATCCATCCACTAGTTCAAATGAATTTTCTTGCGTCACCTCCGCTGGTTGTTGCTTATTCATTAGTAGGAACCATGAACATTAATTTAGCTAATGATTCTATCGGGAAAGATAAAGACGACAATGATGTTTATTTAAAAGATATCTGGCCAAGTCAAAGTGAAGTCTCGATCGTACTTTCATCTTCTATTAACTCAGAAATGTTTGCCTCCAGCTATAAATCTGTCTTTGATGGTGACGACAATTGGAATTCTCTTGATATAGCAACAGGAGAGAAATTTGCATGGGACAGTAAATCCACTTATATAAAACATCCACCATACTTCGAAAATATGAAACAAGAACCTGCTGGTGTAATGGATATAAAAAATGCAAGGTTATTGGCTCTGCTTGGTGATTCTGTGACAACAGATCATATATCACCCGCTGGCGCAATCGCAAAAGACAGTCCTGCTGCAAAATACCTAATTGATCAGGGAATTGATGAAAATAATTTCAACTCATATGGATCCAGAAGAGGAAATCATGAAGTCATGATGAGGGGTACATTTGCTAATATCAGGTTGCGCAATAAAATGGCACCAGGAACTGAGGGAGGATGGACGACACATCACCCCAGTAACGAAATAATGACAATTTATGATGCCGCACAAAAATACAAAAAAGATGCTGCCCCCCTCGTGATAATAGCTGGCAGTGAATATGGAACTGGATCATCGCGTGACTGGGCAGCAAAAGGCACGCTTCTACTTGGCGTAAAAGCGGTTATAGCAAAGAGTTATGAAAGAATTCATAGGTCCAATCTTATTGGAATGGGAGTGCTGCCCTTACAATTCAAAGATGGAGAGTGCGCAGAGTCTTTTGGTATAAACGGCAATGAAGAGTTCACAATTACAGGTCACATTGACCCAAAAAATAAATATGCAACAGTTACAGCAAAAACAGCTGATTCTGAAAAAATTTCTTTTGAAACACAAATAAGAATAGACACACCAAAAGAACGAGAATATTTCGAGCATGGCGGGATATTGCAATATGTCTTAAGACAGATCGTCAATCAAAAATAATTTTCATGGAAAATATAGAGTTAGTGGACATAGGCGCAAATCTGACTCATAAAGATTTTTCTGCTGACTTGGATAATGTAATTGAAGAAGCTCTAAATAATAATATAAGCAAAATAATTGTCACAGGCACAACAGGACAAGAGAGCTTTAAGGCCGCGAACTTAACCAAAAACTATCCAAAAATACTTTACAGCACAGTAGGTGTTCACCCACATTACGCCAATGATTATTGTCATGCGGAAGAAGAAATCATAATAGAGCTATCTGCTAAATCAAACGTAGTAGCAATCGGTGAGTGCGGATTAGATTACTATAGAAATTTCTCAACAAAGACGAATCAATTAAATGCATTTCAGGGTCAAATAGAAATAGCGCATGAACAAAAACTCCCTTTGTTTATGCATCAACGAGATGCTCATGATGATTTTATTGCCCTGTTAAGGTCCAACTCAAAGATTCTCGAAAAAGGAGTCGTGCATTGTTTTACTGGAACTAAGCAGATGTTGTATGAGTATCTTGATATGGATCTTTATATTGGCGTTACTGGCTGGATATGCGATGAAAGACGCGGCAAAAATCTTCAGAGTTTTGTCAAAGATATTCCACTAGAGAGGTTGTTGATAGAGACTGATTGCCCTTATCTTATTCCAAGAACTCTTAAAAATAGACCAAAAAATAACAGAAATGAACCAAAATATTTAATTGAAATTTTGGATACCTTGGAAATGCTAACTCCATATTCAAAAAAAGAAATTGCAGATGCTTCGTATAAAAATGCGTGCAATCTTTTTAAATTATATTAAATATCAATAACTTATATTATATAATTAACTATAAATATTTATTAGTTAATTCTCTAAATTCTTTCAATGAAGGTTTAATCTGATAAAAGTGATTGGGTTTGTTCAAGATTGATTTTAACTCATCCGGTATGTTTACTTTTCCCTCTATTAAGGGCTCAACAATGGTTTCGAATTTTGCTGGATGTGCTGTCGCCACTATAACCCAATCTTCTGTCTTAATATCATTATCAAGATTCTGATATGCACAACTGGCAGTGGATGTATGTGGACATAAAATAATATTTTGCTCATGAAATGAACGGATTATCTCATTCTTTATCTCATCGTCAGAAATTGATGTGGCACTAATTTTTCTTTGAATATCCTGAAAACTAAATAGACTGGTCAACCTTTCCATATTACTTGCATTACCTACGTCCATTGCATTTGCAAGCGTTTGTATAGTTTCACGTTTTTCCCACTGATCTCCATCAATAAAATCTTTTATCATCTTGTTCTCATTAAGCGCTAAGACAATCCTCCCTATCGGAAAGCCCATTTGTTTCGATAATATGCAAGCGAGTCCATTTCCCAAGTTACCCGTAGGTATAATAAAATTCGGTTTTCTATTGGTCTTGTTATAGTGGGAGATACCGGTGTGAGCATAATAAATTGCCTGAGGTAGCAATCGCCCCATATTTATACTGTTTGCAGAACTGAATCTATATTGTGCCATCAAGTCATGATCTGCAAATACCTTTTTTACTAAGTCCTGACAAGAATCAAAACTGCCCTTAACTGAGAGGGCCAGTATATTATCACCCCAGGATGTTAATTGTTTTTCTTGTCTTTTTGAAACTTTGCCTTCAGGAAAGAAAATTATAACTTTAACATTGGGTAACCCATGAAATGCAGCTGCTACCGCTCCTCCTGTATCACCAGATGTAGCAACAAGAATAACTAATGGATCATTTTTATCTTTATTTAATTTGCTTAAACACGAAGCCAAAAATCTAGCTCCAACATCCTTAAATGCAGCTGTAGGCCCATGAAATAATTCTAAATACCAAAGATTATTTTTTTCATATTTAACCGAAGGTATATTGAAAGATAAACATTCTTTGATTATGTTATCCAAATCTTTTTTTAATGCAGAGCGTTCAAAGAATGGGGATAGAAGTATTTTTGCTGTATCAATGATAGATTTTGAATCATTAAATTCTTTTTCTTTAAAAATTGGAAGAGATTCGGGTAAAAACAGCCCGCCATCATCAGCAATACCCTTTTTAAGCACATCATCAATGCTTGAAGCAAAGTCTTTACCTCTTGTACTAATGTACTTCATTTTTTAATCTTCTATTGCAGATCCTTTAGAGTTTGATTGGCTGATCCATGTTTGACAATCGTAACCTTGATTTAAACAAGATTCTCTCATTAACCTCTCTAATTGAGAAGATTTATTGTTTTCACATATAGCGAATATACTTGGCCCGCTCCCAGAAATGGAACATCCAAGCGCCCCATTATTAAGGGCGATTTCTTGTATTTTTTTGAAACAAGGCACATCAGGTGCCCTCTGCGGTTCTATCAAAATATCTCTTAAATTTTCTCGTATAAGAGTGATATCATTTTGAATTACACCAAGAACAAAACCAGCAAGATATGACTGTTGTTCAAGCAGTACATCTAATGAATAATTCTTTTTAAGCTTCAACCTGCTTTCGGCAGTATTAACCTTTAATTCAGGATGAAGGACTATACTTGAAAGTGTGTCGGGCATTTTTATGGAACTTGTCACTGGAAGACTATTTTGAGGGCAAAAAACAAGTCCGCCAAATAAACTCGGTGCAACATTATCTGCATGAAGACCACCGCTGGCAAATTTTTCTCCCTCTAGTGCATACATGAGTATTTCTTTTTTGCTTAAAGGATTTTCTAGCAATGCATTTGCTGCAACAGCACCTGCAACAGCAGATGCAGCTGAACTGCCCATGCCCGATTGCAATGGAATGCCTTTATGGATTACTAATTCTAATCCACATGATTGAGACTGACTCTCCCACAAACTGTTTGCAGATATTGAAGCTGTATTCTCATTGGTATTTTTAGATAAAGAAGAATGAACATCACCATTTAAATCATATATTTCTTTGATACGAACGCCTTTCTCCTCAGTCTTTCTGGCTGATACTCTATCACCAACATTCTCAATTGCTAATCCCAACATATCAAAACCAACCCCAACATTTCCAATCGAAGCTGGCGCAAAAGCTGTTATATATTTATCTGTCATATCAGTTAGTTAATTTTATTAAAGTTACAATATCAGCGAATATTCCCGCAGCTGTTACCTCTGGTCCGGCTCCAGGGCCTTGGATTACCATTGGATTTTTTGAGTAACGATCGGATTGAATCTGAATAATATTGTCTGTTAATTGAATATTACTGAATGCGTGATCTTTTGGGTATTCAGATAATCCAATAAAGACCTCATTGTCTTTGTTTAATTTAGCCGTGTACCTCAGGACCATAGAGTTTTTCTTGGCATTTAAAAACCTTTCCTGCATATCATTATCATAACTTTTAAACAAATCCAGGAATTGATCTGAGTCAACATTCATTAATTCTTCTGGCACAAGATTTTCGATATTAAAAGTATCTATTTTTAGTGCCCTACCAGCCTCTCTACCTATTATCGCTAACTTTCTGGCAACATCCATGCCTGTTAGATCATCTCTTGGGTCGGGTTCAGTGTATCCACTGCTCTTTGCCTCAGAAACAATTTGAGAAAACGGTTTTGTACCATCATAAACATTGAATAAATAGGCCAATGTTCCTGAAAATATTCCTTCTATTGAATGAATAGTGTCACCTGTGTCAATCAAACTCTGAACTGTTGATATTACAGGCAAGCCTGCAGCAACTGTGGTCTCATAGAAACAATAGTTCCCAGTACTATTCGAAAGATCTTTTATTTTTTTATATGCATCAAGATTACCACTGAAAGCCTTTTTATTAGGCGTGATAACATGCAATCCAGATTCTAGCCATTGTGAGTATTTACTGGATATATCTTCATTAGATGTACAATCTATAATCAATGTATTTTGATTTACGCCACCTTCAGAGACGTGTTTCACAAATTTATCGATATCAAAATCAACAGACGAAGATTCAATTAACGTCTTCCAATCAGAACAATCCAATGAATCCTCAGTTAGGATCATTGCATTGGATTTAGCAATCCCCTTTATTTCAAGTTGTATATTGAATTTATTGCAAATTTTTTCTGTATTATTGTTCAGTTGATTTAACAATTCACCACCAACTACACCAATACCTATAATTCCAACATTCAGAGTAGATTTAGTCATAAAAAATCCTTTATGAATTTCATTGAGTGCTTGGTTGGCATTTTTAGAATCAATTACAGCAGATATATTTCTCTCAGAGGAACCTTGAGCTATGGCTCTAACACTAATACCTGCCTCACCAAGAGTATTAAAAAATTTTCCTGCTATTCCATATTGTCCAACCATATTATCTCCTACAACAGCAAGGACGGAGAGATCTCTTTTAATATCTATATTTGAAATTAGACCTGATTTGATCTCTTCAGAGAATGCATCATTTATTTGATTGTATGCAATTTCAATTAGTGATTGAGGAATCGCTATGCAGATTGAATGCTCTGAGCTCGCCTGAGAAATAAGTGACACGGAGATATTTTTTTCTTTCAGTGAGGCAAATAATTTATCAGCTGTACCTGGAACACCTAACATTCCTGTCCCCTCTACATTGATTAAAGCCATTGACTCAATAACTGTAATGCCTTTTATTTCTCTGTTGGCATCAATGTTTGATGAAATTTTAGTGCCTTTTTTTTCGGGATCAAAAGTATTTCTTATAAAAATTGGAATTTCTTGCTTTATAAGCGGACTAAACGTTTTTGGATGAATAACTTTAGCACCAAAATAAGCGAGCTCCATTGCCTCATTGTAAGATAAATTAGATATCAATCTGGCACTTTTAACACGATTTGGATCAGCACTTAATACACCATCAACATCCGTCCATATGACCAGCTCCTCTGCTTCAAAGAGAGAAGCAAAAATTGCAGCAGAGTAGTCACTGCCATTCCTACCGAGATTAGTCGAAATACCATTATATTTAGAAGCTATAAAACCAGTGATTACATATATGCTAGATGGAGATGATGATATTAAATCAGAAAAACTTTCTTTGGACTTTAGCCAATCTACAGTGTGATCAATATGACTCTTTTCTAAAAAAAGAACTTTTCTACTATCCAAAAAAGCTGATTTTTTCTCTGCCAGTAGTTTATTTAAATATATATTCATTAATCTGGCTGACCACAACTCTCCATAACCAGCAATTATCTCACCCTTTTCTCCACAGTCTGCTGAATCAGATGGTTGCTCTAGAATATTTTTAATTTTATCAAAGTCACTAAAGACATTTTCAAGGTATTCTTTAGATTCTTTTTCTTCAAGCAAATCATTTGAAAGTACTGAAATTCTCTCAGAGATTAATTTATATTCATCAGATGAAAAGAGAGATTCAGATGTACAATCTTCTGATATCTTTATCAAAAGATCAGTGAATCCACCCATAGCAGAGACCACAATGCCATGATTATGGCTCTCGTTTACATAATATGAGTCTAATATAATTTTTGAAACTCTAACAAAACATGCTGTATCAGCAAGGCTAGAACCTCCAAATTTATATATTTTCCAGTTTTTTCTTTTGTTTGAGCTCATGTTTTACTTCGAGGCGCTAACGCCACAATTATTTACGAAAAGCGGATTATACATGATTATCAGAATAAAAAATAAGTGGTGGGGCGTGTAGGAGTCGAACCTACGACCAGTCGGTTAAAAGCCGAATGCTCTACCTCTGAGCTAACGCCCCACTCTTGAAAATCGCAATTATTAAAAGTTAGTATTTTGCGTGGATAATACCGAACTGCCTGCAAATCTCAAGACAATTATTTGAGTGCGAAATTATACAATAAGAACGATTAATAATTGATTTATTTTTTATAAATTTCTATCGCTCAAAACTTTAATTCTTTGTTCGGCTAATTTGGCCACTGTGGAATCTGGGTAATCATTTTGAATTTTTTCAAAGACAGATCTTGCTTGATTCCAGTCGCCTAATTCGAAGTGACAATATCCAATTTTAAGCAGTGCATCAGAGACTTTTCTTGAACGAGGATAATTCTCAATAACTTTTGTGAATTGATCTAATGCCTGTTGAAATTGATTCGCAGCATAATAGGATTCTGACAACCAATATTGTGCATTATCAATTAAGCTGCTCCCAGGAAAAGAAGACAAAAATCTAATAAAAGCCAGAGATGCCAGCTCATATTCCTGCTCTTTTAAAAGCTCAAATGCAGCTTGATAATTTTCTTGATCTGTACCTCCAGGAACAGGAAGCTCTCCCAATAGAATTTCATCCTCATCTACAATATTCATTGAATTCAGAGCGCTAATCGATCTCTCTAGATCTTGTAAACGATCATCTAAATCTATATAAAGTGAACGCTGTCGATCCTGAGTAGATTGAGATTTATAATCTAAGTCTTCCAAAGATCCCTGCATTTGTGCGACTTGTCTTTGTAAGTCATCTAGCTGACGAACAATCTCCATGATTCCTTGTTCATTGGATCTCATGGGAGGATTTTGCATTGAAGATTGCGGGTTTTGATATGCGCCATTAACAGGCGCCTGCGCACATCCATATGTGAGCACAGCAAATGATACTATGCTGATATACCTGAATTTAAAGCTCATTGGTATTTTAATTTATAACAACGATCTCAACACGACGATTTTGCTGATAAGAACTCTCGTTGCTTCCAAATGCCATCGGCCTTTCTTCACCATAACTCACAGTTGTGATTTGATTTGCTGAAACACCATTAAGAAGCATAGCTCTTCTCACGGCTTGAGCTCGTCTTTCTCCTAGCCCAATGTTGTACTCACGTGAACCTCTCTCATCAGCATGACCTTCAAGTCTGACCGTGGCCAGTGTATTTGCATTTAATCTCTGCGCATATGCAGACACCAAATCATCGTATTCTAGGCGCAAGTCAGAACGATCAAAATCAAAGTAAATAATAGTGTCTAATGGCTCAGCAAAACTATCGTCGCCAATCCTTTCCATTGAATCATCGCCATCCATACCCATTCCATAAGAGGATGGATCATTGTCATCTGCAGATGACATGGATGATGAGCCTGTTGGACCAGGCCCTGAATACAATGTACAACCTGAGACGAAAAATATTAAAGTACTTACTGTTAACCACTTAAACCGATTCATTTTTTACTCCCTAATCTCGTTATTCAACTTAATATATCTATAATCTAACACATAATTATAATTTTAAAAATGGTGACCAAACTGGTTCCCTTATGTCGCCCAATTTAGGCGCCATTCTTTGCCTAACTAAGCCGTCTGCAGTAACAGTCTCAAGCACACCATTACCCCTTAATTTTGTCGCATAAATCAGTGTATCGCTATTTGGCGCAAAGCTTGGTGATTCATCTTGCTTACCTGAGGATAATATCAGGAAGTTTTCCTCTTTAATATCAAGAATTGCGATTCTATAGTCACCTCGATATTGATGAACCATAGCAAGTTTATTTCCATCAGGTGATAATCTTGGTCTGGCATTATAGCTACCTTCAAAAGTTACTCTAGTGGCTCTATCTGCATTAACCTTCATCTTATATATCTGGGGTGACCCTCCACGATCAGATGTAAAATAAATTTCCTCTCCATTGGGTGCCCAAGTGGCTTCTGTATCGATAGCACGATTATAAGTTAGCCTTCTCAATTTTCTTGAAGCTATATCCAGTATATGGATATCAAGATTACCGTCAGATCCACCTAGCGTGAGAACTAACTGTCGACCATCTGGTGAGAAAGCTGGTGAGCCATTTATGCCTGGTAATTCAGAGATTTTTCTTCTATTACCGGTTCTTAGGTTTTGAACAAAAATAGATGACATGTTTCCTTCGAAAGAAACATATGAGAGAAGCCTGCTATCCGGCGACCATGATGGAGACATTATGGGGTCTTTTGACTCAAGGATAATCTGCTCATTCTCACCATCAGAATCAGATACCACAAGGGCATAACTGCTTCTATCTCTTGATACATTGGACCTAACATATGCTACTTTTGTATCGAATACACCTCTTATTCCAGTCAGCTCCTCAAAAACCATATCAGCAATCCTATGAGCTGATCTTCTCATAGTAATCTCATTTGCAGGCAGTCTATATCCGACAATTTGTTCGCGTTTAAATATATCGAAAAGTTGAAACTGAATATTGAAAGAGTTATTTCTTCCTTTTGTGATCTTACCGACAACAACTGCCTCCACTCCCAAGATAGACCAATCATCAAAATCTATTTCGGCACCCGTTGTTGGTTTTTGAAGCATATTTTCAATTGGTGTACTTGAGAATCGCCCACTTCTTAGTAAATCATTAGAAATAATCTCCGTAATTTCTTTTGAAAGATTCGCGCTGCTTTCATCGTAGCCAAAAGGGACAATAGCAACAGGAGTTAACTTGCCAACTCCTTGAGTTATCCTGATGGTTAACTCGGCCTTTGATATGTTTTGAATTAGAAGCGCAATCAAAAACAACAATATTTTTTTATTATTAAACACTCTTAATATTTCCTTGTCTCAATTGTTATTGAATCGGCTCAAAAATAAATCTGAGATTTCGTTCGAAAAGACTGGGGTCCTCTGGATTAGGCAGTGGAGAGGCCTTATATACAGCTGCTTCGATTGACCTCCTCACAGACTCATCACCATTGCATACTGTTACAGAAACACTAACAACCTCTCCCCCGGGCAACTGACGAACATCAACTGTACAACTCAAACCTTTTCCAGCACCTATCGGTTGTATCCAATTATTTTCTATTTTAAGCATCAATGCATACATATACCTGCTCAAAGCGCCAGACATCATAGCATCGAGTCGTTTTTGCTCGTTTTCCAATTCACGATCCAACTGTGCTTGTTTCTCGGCTGCCTCAATTTCTTTTCTAATTCTCTCGTTTTCTGCTCTTTGCTTCTCTATATCAGCCAATCTTTTTCGTTCTGCCTCAACACGTTTTTTTTCTTGCTCTTCTTCTTTTTTTCTTTTATTTGCTATTTCTTCCTGTCTTAATCGCTCTTTTTCTTTTTTTTGGTCCTCTATTCTCTTTTGCTCAGCTTTCTTATTTCTTTCAATTCTCTCTTTTTCTAGCTTAATATCACTTAATCTTTTTTCTTCTTCAGCGGCTCTTCTCTTTTTGTCTTCAATTTTTTTTGGTGTAATTAAATTTTCTTCTTTTATTAAAGAAGCCTTAAGCATCAATGGTCGATTTGGTATATTTGCATTGGAAGTTTCATATACAAAGATCAAAGAAGAAAATAAAACAACATGAAGAGTGCATGCTAAGAGTATGGAAACTATATTATTTTTATGTTTCTTATTCATTGATATCATTCAGGAACCGGATATGTTTCCAATGGATCTGTAACAAAACCAATATCTTCTGCACCACCCTGTTGAAGCAATACCATTGCACCAACAACATTACCATAAGCAACTGATCTGTCCGCCTTAACCAATACCATCGTTGAGGGTTGACTGTTAAGAACCGCTCTTGTTCTGTCAATGATTGATTGAGCATTCTGAGGTTTATCCTCGTCATCTCCAACATTGATGAATAGATTTCCACTGGCATCGACACTTAAAATTATTGGCGCTTGATTCGATGCGTCTGCAATAGGTTCTGCACCAGCTTTTGGCAAGTCCACTTTTATACCCTGAGTAAGTAGAGGTGCTGTCACCATGAAAATAATTAAAAGAACAAGCATAACGTCAATATAAGGAACAACGTTGATTTCATTCATAATTTTTCTTTTCTTCAGCACTTTTTAATTATCGCTATTAAATAATTCGTGTTTCTGCAAAATACTGGTAAATTCCTCTGAAAAACTGTCATAACGAATCTCCAGACGAGATACGCTGTCGACAAATCCGTTGTATGCAACTACTGCAGGTATCGCTGCAAACAACCCCATTGCTGTAGCAACAAGCGCCTCAGCAATTCCAGGTGCGACCATTGCAAGTGTCGCAGATTGAACACCAGCAAGAGCTCTGAATGAGTTCATAATCCCAATAACTGTTCCAAATAAACCTACATAGGGACTGATTGAGCCAATTGATGCCAGTGTTGCTAAGCTTTGTTCAAGTTTGTCTACCTCTCTCATCTGAGCAACACGCATAGACCTTGTGCACTCTTCTATCATCTTATTCTTGTTGATGGATTGATTGCTTGATAGGCGATTAAATACCTGAAAACCCGCATTAAAGATACTTGAGATTCCATCATTCAAGCTATTATTTCTTTTAGCAGCCTGATAGAGGTCTGATAAACTTCCTCCTTTCCAGAAAGCAGATTCAAACTCATCAGAAGCTAATTTAATTTTTTTTATTAATTTATTTTTTGAAAAAATAATACTCCATGACGCAATAGATGCGATTACCAGAGAAAGCATGACTAATTGCACTATTAGACTGGCATTTAAAACTAAGTTTACAAAAGACATATTGGTTGTCATGAATTATTTCCTTTAAAAAATTTTCTCTATTCTAGCAAATCTTTTGTCCTGTTAAGATCATTATCATTAGGTTTTAAACCAAAATGTAAATAAGCATTTTTAGTTGCAACCCGACCTCTTGATGTTCTCATGAGATAACCCTGTTGAATCAAAAAAGGTTCAATCACATCTTCTATTGTTCCCCGTTCTTCTCCTAAAGATGCTGATAGACTCTCTATGCCAACTGGCCCACCATCAAAATTCTTTATGATTGCTAGGAGTAATTTTCTGTCCATCAAATCAATTCCATTAGGATCTACCTCCAACATATCGAGGGCGTCTTTTGCGACCTTTTCTGAAATTTTTCCATCTGCTCTTACTTCAGCAAAATCTCTTACTCTCCTTAATAATCTGTTTACAATTCGGGGTGTACCTCTTGCTCTGCTTGAGATTTGAGTGCTACCTGAAGAGTCAATCTCTAGGTTTAGTATATCGGCTGATCTATTACAAATTTGTGACAATTCCTTGGTGTCATAGAAATTTAATCTTTGAACTATACCGAACCTATCTCTTAATGGTGAAGTCAGAAGACCGGCACGAGTGGTTGCTCCAACCAAAGTGAACGGAGGAAGATCGAGTTTAATTGATCTGGCCGCTGGACCTTCTCCAATCATAATATCCAATTGAAAATCCTCCATTGCTGGATAAAGGATTTCTTCTACTACAGAATTCAGTCGATGTATTTCGTCGATGAAAAGGACATCATTTGGCTCTAAATTTGTCAGAATCGCAGCCAGGTCACCTGGCTTCTCAAGAACTGGCCCCGATGTCTGTCTAAGGTTAACTCCCATTTCATGGGATATTATGTGCGCAAGTGTTGTTTTACCTAGTCCGGGTGGCCCGAAAATTAAAACATGATCAAGAGATTCTTCTCTATTTTTTGCTGCTTGTATAAATATTTCCATTTGTTCTCGAACATTATCTTGGCCAATATATTCATCTAATGTTTTCGGCCTAATCGCTCGATCGAACAACTTGTCATCATGACTTTGATCACCGCTGACAAGTCTATCATGCTCTATTTCTTCCATTAATTGTTTGCCTTTTTTAATGCCATCCTGATTATCTCATCAGTTTTTTTATCGGTAGTTTTTAATTTACTCATCATCTTATTCACATCGGATGCTTTGTAACCAAGAGCCAAAAGTGCATCAAAAGCTTCTTTTTTGGAGTTTT
>CABYDR010000002.1 GCA_902517795.1 uncultured Woeseiaceae bacterium
CTTGGTCATAATGAAATATCAAAAACAGCTTATTGAAAATCCGATCATACTCGGAAAGATAATTGGGCATTTTGGTGTAAAAGGTTGGCTTAAAGTTTTTTCTCATACATACCCTAGAGAAGAAATAACCAAATACAAATTAATTTATGTTTATTTAGAGGGCAACTATGAGTTGATTAGTGATTCCGAGTGGAATAGCTCAGGAAAAAACATATTACTTAAATTAGATAAAACATCAGATCGTGAATCTGCTAGTAAATATATAAGCTCAGATCTAGTAATTGATCGCGCAAATCTTCCCGAGCTCCCTGATGGGCGATATTATTGGAATGATCTAGAGGGTATGCAAGTAAAAAATATTCATGGGGACAGTCTCGGGACGATTTCACATATGATAGAAACTGGTTCAAATAATGTTGTGGTACTCTCGGATGATAGATTGATTCCATTTATATTAGACGATGTAGTCAAAGAAGTTGATTTGAAAAATCGTATTATTATAGTTGAATGGGATTGGGGCTGGAGTTGACTATGAATATTTGTGTTGTAAGTTTATTTCCCGAGATGGTGAAAAAGATATTAAACTTTGGCGTTATTGGTAGATCTGAAGTAAATGGAATCATGTCTCTGTCAGTAATTAATCCTAGGGACTTTACTGATGATAACTATCAAAAAGTTGATGATAAACCTTATGGTGGTGGGCCCGGTATGGTGATGAAATATGAGCCACTAAAACGTTCAGTAGAGATGGCAAAAGCAAATTTTTCTGGCACTGCACCAGTCATTTTGCTATCTCCACAAGGAACAAGATTTAATCAAAAAACCGCAAAAAGATTGTCTCAATATTCAGAATTAATTTTTGTTTGTGGTAGGTACGAAGGTATCGATCAAAGATTTATTGAAAGTAATGTTGATGAGGAAATATCCATAGGTGATTTTGTTTTAACTGGCGGTGAAATTGGTGTTATGGCTATTATTGATGCAACAGTAAGGTTGTTACCTGGTGCACTAGGTGACGAATCATCACGCACTGATGAATCTTTTGAAGAAGGACTTCTTGAATATCCTCATTATACGAGACCACGTGAAATAGACGGACTGAAATGTCCTGATGTTTTATTATCAGGAGATCATGAAGCTATTAAAAAATGGAGGAAAGAGCAGTCAATTATAAAAACTTCAAAAAATCGTCCGGATCTTTTTAACAACTTAACTGATAGTGAATTAACTGACATTCAAAAAAATATTTCAAAAAAATATAACAAACAGTTAAAGAATGAGTAATTAAAAGATATAATCTCTTTTTTAAATTTTAGTAATAAGTGTCAAGATGAGTAAAATTATTGAACAAATAGAAAAAAATCAGATGTCGAAGGAGATTCCAGGTTTTTCTTCGGGAGATACCGTTGTTGTTCAGGTCAAAGTAAAAGAGGGAAATAGAGAAAGACTGCAAGCCTATGAAGGTCTTGTGATTGCAAAAAAAAATCGGGGTTTAAATTCATCTTTTACAGTGCGAAAAATATCTCATGGAGAAGGTGTTGAAAGAGTATTTCAAACATATAGCCCGCTTGTTAGTGAAATTATCGTAAAGAGAAGAGGTGACGTCCGCAAAGCAAAACTTTATCATCTGCGCGGATTGACTGGTAAGGCAGCTAGAATCAAAGAAAAAATATAAAAAATTTCTCTCGTCATCCTGGTTTTCTTTAATAAGAAATAATGGGTATGATAAAAAAAACAAACAAATTCATAGCAAAGTCAGTTCTACTTATAGTTAGTCTGAATTTCATCATCGCATGCGCTCCAATCGTATCAAATATAACAGACAATTTAGCAAGAAACTTGAGTGATGCTGTTTTGAACCAAGAAGACCCACAAATTGTGAGAGATGGTGCACCAGCTTACTTATTGCTATTAGATAGCTTGGTTGCTGGAAACCCTGAGAATCCTGCGATCCTCTCATCTGCTTCTGATCTTTATACTTCCTATACTGCTATCTTTTTGAATGATGCAGAGAGATCTAAAACTTTATCTGAGCGTGCACTAAAATACAGTAAAAAAGCACTATGTATTTCTTATGATGATTCATGTAGATGGGATGATTATTCTTTTGATGATTTTAATCTTTCTCTGGATGATTTTGATATGAAGTATTCTGATCTTTTGCTTACCTACTCAACATCTTATCTTGTGTATATTCGCTCTCACAGTAATGACTGGAATGCAATTGCCCGCTTGCCTTATATTGAGTCTGCTCTTGAGTATTATGTTGATATGAACCCTGAAACTGAGAATATCGACTCTGTTTATACATATTTGGGGATACTATCAACACTTTTACCGCCGGCCTTGGGAGGTGATTATGAAAAAGGAAAGAGGTATTTTGAAAATGCAATAGAGTTTAGCGGCGATCAAAATCTCAGTGCTAAAGTTGAATATGCTCTCAGCTATGCAAGACCACTATATGATCGAGAGCTTCATGATAAGCTTTTGCTAGAAGTAATTTCTTCGGATCCAGTGAAGAAGAATTACACCCTACTAAACGTGATAGCAAAGGAGCAAGCAAGCTCAATGCTTGAAGATGCAGATGAATATTTTTAAACACATCCATAAAAAAAAGATTCATCAGATTATGATGACTATTATTTTTCTTCTGGTTTCTTCTGAATACACATTGGCACAGGTACAAATCAAGATAGCTACACTTGCTCCGCAAAATTCAGAATGGGCTGAAAAATTTCAGAAAGGTTCAATTGAAATCCAAGAGAGAACCGAAAATAGAGTAAAACTCAAATTCTACTGGGGTGGTGCACAAGGAAATGCAAAAAAAATTCTACAAAAGATAAAAATTAGACAATTGCATGGAGGAACATTCTCACCTACAGATTTTCAGGAGGTTTATCCGGATTTGAATATCTATGGGCTACCTTTTTTGTTTAAAGATTTCAATGAAGTAAATTACGTAAGAGATCGCGTGGATAATCAACTTGAACAAGGCTTCAAAAATTTAGGGTTCAATGCTTATGGATTTGCAGGCGGAGGTTTTGCATATATTTTGTCAAATGAGCCAATTAAAGAGTATGAAGATCTAAAAAATAAAAGAATATGGTTACCCCAAGGAGATTTAATTAGCTATGAAGCTATGAGATCACTCAATTTGCTTCCTGTCCCTCTTCCAATGACTGATGTACTAACCGGTCTTCAGACTGGCTTAATTGATATTGTCGCCATACCTCCAGTTGTTGCACTAGCTCTTCAATGGCACACAAAAGTCACTTATATAACAAGAGTTCCAGTCCTCTATGCAATGGGGTTTCTAGCCATTGATTCAAAAATAATTAATCGTATCAATACTGATGATCAAAAGGTATTAAATGAGGTTATAAATAGAATATACAGTGAAGTTGATAGTAACAGTCAACAAGATTCAGAAAATGCTTACGAAGCGCTATCTAAAATTGGGATACAAGAAATTCAATTTGATAGCGATGAATATCAAAAGTTAACTGATTTGCTTGAAGAGCCTACAAAAAAAATGGCTAATGACGGTCTTTATTCACTGGAATTATTCAATGAAATTAAAATGTATATTGATGATTTCAGGCATTCTTCTGAAATATTATGACTATTCATTATAGTAAATAATTTGGATGGTCAATAAAGAAAAAAAATCAACTCTAAAAACTATCGAAGACTGTCTAATTGTTCTTCTGCTTAGTTTAGTTATTCTGGTTTCTCTGACTCAAATCGGAATGCGACTATTCTTTAACTCCAGCATCATTTGGGGTGATGAATTTATTAAAATTATTATACTTTGGTTAGCAATGATAGCCTCAGTATCAGCGAGCAGAAGTAATAGGCACTTAAAAATTGACCTTATAGAAAATTTTATCTCAAATAAAATTTCTCATTTCCCAAAAATTATTTCTAAATTATTCGTTTCTATAGTTTGTGGAGCAGTTACCTGGCACTCTATTTTATATATTCATTTGACAATAACTTTCAATGAAACCGTTATGAATGGATTTCCAGCATGGATAGCCTATGCCATTGTGCCTTTATCTTTTTTCATGATGTCTTACAGATATTTTTTTCAAGCGTTGAATCATATTGTAAAAATTAATGAAGAGCGTCATAAATGATCTTAATATTAATAATTTTGTGCATTATAGGAACTCCGCTTTTTTCTGTAATCGCTGCAAGTGCGATGTTTGGGTATGCATCACAAGAAATTGATTTAATGGCTATAGCTATCGAAATTATTGGTATATCAGATATGCCTTTTCTATCTGCAATTCCTCTTTTCACCCTCTCAGGGTATTTATTAAGCGAGAGTAATGCGCCAAAAAGATTGGTCGCTTTGACAGATATTTTTTTAGGATGGATGCCTTCAGGTTTAGCCATTGTATCAATTCTAGCTTGTGCGCTCTTTACAGCTTTCACTGGAGCATCAGGTGTAACGATAATAGCACTTGGTGCAATCTTATATCCGGCACTCAAAGAAGATGGATACTCTGATAATTTTAATCTTGGTTTGATTACAACGTCGGGGAGTTTAGGTCTCCTGTTCGCACCATCTTTACCTCTAATTTTGTATGGTGTTATTGCCGGAGTTTCAATTGATAATCTATTTAAAGCAGGGATTCTTCCGGGCTTAATGATGATATTATTACTTTCATTTTATAGCTTTTCTGTAAATGCAAAAAACTTTAAATCAAGTAAGTCCTTTGATTTGAAAAAGGCTTTTATCACGTTAAAAGAGTGCGCCTGGGAGATACCGCTTCCATTTCTGGTATTAGGCGGAATTTATTCTGGATTTTTCGCGATATCTGAAGCGGCAGCATTGACTGCGCTGTATGTCTTTATTGTCGAAGTGGTTATATTAAAAGAAATTAAATTCATCGATTTACCATCTCTAATGCGAGAATCAATGATTATGGTTGGAGGTATATTGATTGTGCTTGCTGTTTCACTTGCATCGACCAACTACATGATCGATTCAGGTCTTCCGCAAAAGATTTTTGGGTTAGTTTCTGAGGTTGTCGACGATCAGATTACTTTTATTATATTGTTGTTACTGTTTTTGATTATTCTAGGCGCCATCTTAGACATTTTTTCAGCGATAGTCCTTGTTGTACCTATTCTATTACCAATTGCTGAGATGTATGAAATTAATCAAATACACTTAGGAATAATATTTCTCTCGACAATGCAATTGGGATATCTAACACCACCTGTAGGGATAAATTTATTCATTGCCAGCTATCGTTTTGATAGATCTATTATTGATGTATACTCGTCTACAATACCTTTCTTTTTAATTCTTCTTCTTTCTGTAATTTTGATTGCATTTTTACCATCACTATCAACTGTATTTATTTAGCTCATGCATTTTATAAAAAATTTATTTGGTTTTATTTGGACAAATTTAGGGCGTCTTAGGCGTTTTTTAAATGGACTGCTTTTGTTTTTTTTCTTTTCTGTGCTTTTAGTTTTGCTTATACCTGTTAAATACGATGTAAATGATAAAAGTATCTTGCTAATAAACCTCAAGGGAGAGCTAGTTGAGCAACTTCAGGGCGATCCTTTCGAAAGGGCAGCAGATGAATTTTTTGGTGAAATCAGAAATGAGACTTTAGTTCAAGATGTCATTGATACACTGGAATATGCTAAAACAGATAAAAGAATCAGTTTAATCATATTGAGATTAGATGAATTTACCTATGGAGGATTAAGTAAATTAGAAAGAATCGCAAACACGATTGACTCCCTAAGAGATAACGATAAAGAAATCATTGCATTTGCTGAATCGTATAATCGAAGCTCATATTATTTGGCGGCCAGAACGAATAAAATATTTCTCCATCCAGACGGATATATTATCCCGGAAGGATTTTCTTTTTATAGTAATTATTACAGTGACTTGATAGATAAAATTAAAGTTGAATTTAATATATTTAGAGTGGGTTCTTACAAATCAGCAATCGAGCCCTTTGTCCGTAATAACATGTCTGACGAATCAAGAGAAACTAGATTACGGCTTGCAAAAGAGTTTTGGTATAAATACGAAAAGGACATTGTTGCTTCAAGGAAACTTATTGATAATGGCCTAACTAAATATTCTAAAGATTTGATGGAAGAGATTGAAGATACTGAGCAAAATATTGCAACGATAGCACTTTCTAATAATATTGTTGATGAGCTAATTACGAAAAATCAATTACTCAATAACCTAAAAAAAGAATATCAGTTAGATGATGATGAATTGGAAGAACGAATGATTTCAATGAGCAACTATTTATTTGCGTTAAATTCAGAAACTGCTGAACATGAGAGTGAAAAAAATGTAGGGATTATTATTGCATCTGGTCAGATACAAGATGGTAATCAGCCATCAGGATTAATTGGTAGCGATTCACTGATATCACTAATTAAAGAAGCTCAAAAGGATGAATCAGTCAACGCATTAGTCCTTAGGATAGATTCACCAGGAGGAAGTGCTTTCGCCTCAGAAGAAATTCTTGAACAATTGATTGAATTTAAATCTACAGAAAAACCACTAATTATCTCAATAGGAAGTGTTGCTGCTTCAGGTGGATATTGGATAGCTATGGCAGGCGATGAGATATTTGCTTCTGAAGTCTCAATCACAGGGTCTATAGGAATTTTTGCGATGCTTCCGACAATACACAACACTTTAGCTGAGATTGGAATTTATAATGATGGAGTAACATCTAATGATATAAACACAGATTTTTATATCGATAGAGAATTATCTCCTGATTTAAAAAAAATAATTCAATCTCAAATTGAGCATGGCTATCGTACATTTGTAAATAAGGTCGCAATCCACAGAGATATGAGGTCAGGCCAGGTTGAAAGTTTAGCTGACGGTCAAGTATGGACAGGTAAAGAAGCATTAAATAATGGGTTAATTGATCGAATTGGTGGACTGGATGATGCTGTTCTTGAGGCAGCGTCTTTAGCAAAAATAGATTCACTTAATTATGGAATAAAACTAATTGAAGATGATTTTAGTGGAACAAGGTTGTTTTCAAAATCTATTATTGAAACACTTTCTGTATTTGGTTTTAATTATCAATACAGTAAAAATAAAAAAAACCCTATTCAAAGAATAGACAGCTTCATACAAAAAAGAATTTCATTGTTGATGCAGTTTAATGATCCAAAAGGTATTTATGCTTATTGTTTTTGTGAAGATTTTTAGGAATTCTGATCTGAAAGATAAACATTTTTATCAGATATTATTGCCTCTGCTCCTAAATCCCATACATCCAGATTTATATTCAAAGACACGCACCCTGATGTTGGTAGGTATATAGATTGTTTCAGAAGGCTACTCGATAATTCGCTCAACCCAGGATTGTGTCCAACTATTATTAGATCATTAATAGATTCAGATTGGCTTTGAATTTTTTCAGTTAATAACCCTGCAGAAGCTAAGTAAAGCTCTTTATCAAGATAAAGTATTCCTGGGTCCCATTTATTTTTTTCTAGCAGTATTTTGACTGTCTCAACAGTTCTCCTGGCATTACTGCTTATTATTTTTGATGGTAATGGATGCCAATCTTTTACAAATTTTGCTACAACATGACATTCTTTCTCGCCTTCTGGGCTTAGCGGTCTAGACCAATCATTAACGATAGAATCTTGATATAATGAATCCCCATGACGAAGAAGTGTAATTCTTTTCATGTCTTAATACATCATGCCTGTTTGAAGTTTAGCTTCATCTGACATCATGTCCTGACTCCAGGGCGGATCAAAAACTAATTCAACATTGACGTTATGAATGGTTGGTATTATTTCAACCTTATCTTTTGCGTCTTCAACAAGTATGTCGCCCATACCACAACCTGGAGCAGTAAGCGTCATATCAATTTCCACTTCTCTTTTTAAATTATCTTTATTAGTTATCTCGCAGCGGTAGATTAATCCTAAATCCACAATATTTATGGGTATTTCTGGGTCGTAACATGTCTTAAGTTGATCCCATATGACTTTTTCAATGTCCTCATTGGATGCATTTTCTGGTATTTCTGGTGGAGGTTCTATTTCTTTGCCAATTGCATCGGCATCTGAACCAGCAACCCTGAATAAATTTCCTTCGATGTAGATTGTGAAACTTCCACCAAGAGCCTGTGTTATAAAACCTGAAGTTCCCTCTCTTAATAAAAGTCTTTCACCCGCAGGAATGATCACTGCATAAAGATCTCTAACTAAAATAAATGGCTCATTAGTATGCCCAAACATAAGTCTACTCCGTCGATGTAATTTTTATATCATCATCAAAGGCAGATAAAAAAGTCTGCCAGCTGAGATTTACACATTTTATCCTTGTCGGAAAGTCTTTCACCGCACAGAGAATACTCAGTTCCTTATTATTTTTAATGAAGTCATTTTCTGATAACTCCCTATTTGAAGACAATTCACTAATAAAGCTCCATGCAATTTTTTTTGCTTCACTTATGCTTGTATCTTTTAGAATCTCGGTCAACATTGAAGCTGAAGCTATAGATATTGCACATCCTACTCCTTCAAATCGTATTTTCTTAATAGTATCGTTATGAGTAGATATGTATATTTCGAGTTTGTCGCCACACAGAGGATTGATACCTGTTGATCTGACAGCATCAGATTTTAAAGATCCAAAATTATATGGATTGCTGGCATGTTTTATGACTAGCTCTTTATAAAGTTTAGTTATATCCGCTTTATCACTTTTTAAATTTGCCATTATGAAAAAACTTCATTTACCTTATGCAGACCGGCAACAAGACAGTCAATATCTTCCTTATTATTGTAAAGTGCAAGAGACGCTCTAGCAGTACCGCTTATCCCAAAAAATTCCATCACAGGCATGGCACAATGATGTCCTGTCCTTATAGCTACGCCCTGATGATCAAGTATCGTCCCAATATCATGAGAATGAATATTCTCAAGAGTGAATGATTGCACTCCAATTTTATTGTCTGCATTTCCAATTAGATTAATTCCATCTACATTTTTTAATTCCGAGGACATGTAATCAAGTAAGTTTTTTTCATGCGACTCTATATTAATCATACCTATTTTTCTTAGGTATCCCACGGCTGCTCCTAACCCAGCAATACCTGATATATTTGGTGTTCCAGCTTCAAATTTGTAGGGGAGGTCATTGTAAGTTGTTCCCGTAAACTTAACTTCTAAAATCATATCACCGCCACTTTTGTATGGTGGCATCTTCTCAAGTAAATCTTCTTTTCCATACAAAATACCTGTTCCTGTGGGAGCATGCATTTTGTGCCCTGAAAATACATAAAAGTCAGCATTTAATTCTTCTACATCGACTTTAATATGAGGAATAGATTGAGCTCCATCAACTAGAACCGGGACACCATTTTTATGGGCAGCTTGAATTATTTTTTTTACTTCAGAAACTGATCCAAGGGCATTTGATACATGAGATATGGAGATTAATACAACTGATTCATCAATCATACTGATTAAATCCTCAGTAATTATCTCACCTTTATTATTGATTGGTGCAATTTCCAGTGACGATTGTGTTTGCTCGCAAACAATTTGCCAGGGAACAATATTTGAATGATGCTCAAGATGACTGATAAGAATTTTTTTGTTCTTATTCAGTTTTGGTCTACAGTAACTCTGGGCAACAAGGTTGATTGATTCAGTGGTTCCACTTGTAAAGATTATTTCATTTGTATTTTTTGCATTGATGAAGTCAGATAAATCTTGCCTAGTTTTCTCGTATACCATTGTTGCCCTGTGACTTAAAGTATGAATACCTCGATGGACATTTGCATGATCATTCATTTGGTAGCGAGCTACCTCATCAATAACAGAAGTTGGCATTTGACTTGAGGCTGCACTATCAAGATATACAAGTTTATTATCATTTATAGACTGATTAATCGCAGGGAAATCTTTCCTATAAGCATCCATATTTACAATCTCTCTAGTTTTGAGGATATAAGTTCATCGAGATATTCTCTTGATGTCTCAATATTTATCTTAGAAAGGATATTTTTTACAAAAGCTGATATGAGCATTGATTTTGCTGTTTTTGAGTCAATACCTCTTGACTTCATGTAGAAGATTGCATCTTCATCAAGTTGACCAATAGTGCAACCATGACTGCACTTTACACTATCATTATATATTTCTAGCTCGGGTTTTGTGTCTACTGAAGCGCTGTCATCAAGCAAAATATTGTGATTGTATTGATTTGCTTCTGTTTCTAATGCGTTTTCCTTTATTAACGCCTTACCATTAAAAACACAATGACCTTTTTCTCCTATAATTCCATAAAAATTTTGCGTGCTCGATGTTGACTGACTGATATGGTTTGACCATATATGATTATCAATATGTTGATTTTTTTCACAAAGATAAACCCCATTAATCACCGCAGATGATTTTTCGTTATTGAGATTAACCTCAACATCTGTTCTAGAAAGTTTTGAACCTATATCCACAGTCGTATAATTAATTTGTGAGTCAGTTCCTAGGTCAATAATTGATCTGTCTATTAAGTTATGAGTCTCACTCAAATTTTGTATCTTTAGGTACTCAGTCTCAGTGTTTTTAGCAAGATTTATTTGCATGACGATATTAGAAAAATGTGACTCATTAGAATTTGATTCGTAAAAACTAATAAAGCTGACTTTTGAATTCTTCTTAATATCGATAATAAATCTGAAGTTGCTACAATATTTATGAGAGTAGGTCGGCTCAACGCATGAAATTCCTATTGGAGCTTCAATCACCGAATCTTCAGGTATCGTTATTTTAATTATTTTTTGTGTTAAAAGTGCATTCAAGCAACCTAGAGGGTCATTAATTTTCAATTCTTTGATCGCCTGCTCCTCATTCAAACACTTTATTTGAACTGAGTACCCCTCAATCTCTATTATTTTATTCTTGCCGAAGTCAATATCACTGATATTCAACCAATAAGCATCAATATTGCCTGGATTATGATTTCTATCTGTTTTCTTTTTAGATGATTTTTGATTATTGGGGCTCAGAGATTTCTCAAGGAGTTGTATTGGTTCAGAAATATCCGTATATCTCCAATGCTCATGTTTCTTATCTGGGATACCTAATTCTTTGAGCTTTTTTAATGCGATTTGTCCTAATTCAGGATAAATAGCCTGATCATTATTTAAGATCTTTCTATCTAGGTTATTTAAATCAAGAGATACAGGCATTTTTTATTCACCATCATCCTTGTAACCTGTCTGCTCTAGACGCTGCGCTAATGATTTGTCACCAGACTCAATAATTTTTCCATTTGATAAAACATGGACATAATCTGGTTCAATATAGTCGAGTAATCTTTGATAGTGCGTTATCAATATAATGGCTTTGCTTTCACTTTTAAACTCATTCACTCCCTTAGCAACGATTTTGAGAGCATCAATATCCAATCCTGAGTCAGTTTCATCTAAGATAGCAATTTCTGGATTTAGCATCGTCATCTGGAAAATTTCATTTCTTTTCTTTTCTCCACCAGAGAAACCTTCGTTTACACCTCGGTTTAGAAAGGTTTGAGGGATTTCTAGTTTTTCAATCGTCTCTCTCGCGAGTTTAAGAAAATCAACTGCGCTCATTTCTTCTTCCTCTTTATGCTTTCTTTTTGCATTAATTGATGCTCGAAGAAATTGAGAGTTATTTAAACCAGGGATTTCAACAGGATATTGAAAACCAACAAATATTCCCTCTCTTGATCTTTCTTCTATTGATAAATCCAAAAGATTTTCACCTTTGTATTGGATTTCACCCTCAGTAACTTCACAATCATCTTGTCCAGCTAGTACCTTCGCTAGGGTACTTTTTCCAGATCCATTGGGACCCATGATTGCATGCACTTCTCCTGGAGATATCTCTAGCGATAATCCATTCAGAATTTTTGTTTCATTGATACTTGTATGTATGTTTTTTATATTTAGCATAATTATACTCTTTGTTAACCAACAGCACCTTCAAGGCTTACATTCAAAAGCGCTTCTGCTTCAACAGCAAATTCCATCGGCAGCTTTTTAAACACTTCTTTACAAAAACCATTAACAATCATATTGACGGCATCTTCTTCGCCGATACCTCTTTGTTTGCAATAAAATAATTGATCCTCGGAGATTTTTGATGTGGTAGCTTCGTGCTCAATGATCGATGATGAGTTTTTTCCTTCTATGTAAGGAAAAGTATGTGCTCCACAGTCTTTCCCAATCAAAAGAGAATCACATTGAGTATGGTTTCTTGAGTTCTTTGCTTGAGGCATTATACGAACAAGTCCTCGGTACGCATTTTGTGCTGCACCAGCAGATATGCCTTTTGAAACAATTGTACTTTTGGTATTTTTTCCAATGTGAATCATTTTTGTACCTGTATCCGCTTGTTGCTTGTTATTGGTCACAGCGACTGAGTAAAATTCACCTATTGAGTGATCTCCCCTTAAGATGCAACTCGGATACTTCCAAGTGATTGCTGAACCCGTTTCAACTTGAGTCCAAGAAATTTTTGAGTTTGACCCTCTACAATCACCTCTTTTAGTAACGAAATTATATATACCACCTCTACCGTTCTCATCACCTGGATACCAATTCTGAACAGTGGAATATTTTATCTCGGCATTCTTCAGTGCAACCAGTTCAACTACGGCTGCGTGCAATTGATTTTCGTCTCTCATAGGAGCAGTACAGCCCTCTAGATAACTAACATAGCTGTCTTCATCAGCTATTATAAGGGTTCTCTCAAATTGGCCTGTATTTTCAGCGTTTATTCTAAAGTAGGTAGATAATTCCATTGGACATCTCACACCCTTAGGAATGTATACAAAAGAACCATCACTAAAAACGGCAGAGTTGAGGGCTGTGAAAAAGTTATCTCGTTGAGGAACAACAGTACCTAAATATTTTTTTATTAGTTCAGGGTATTTGTGAACCGCTTCTGAGAACGGACAAAAAATTACCCCTGCCTCGGATAATTTTTTCTTAAATGTTGTAGCAACAGACACACTATCAAATACGGCATCAACTGCAACACCAGCCAATCTGGCTCTTTCATGGAGCGGGATTCCCAATTTGTCATATGTTTCGAGAAGTTTTGGGTCAACTTCATCGAGACTCTGAGGTTTGTCTTCATTTGATTTTGGCGCAGAATAATAGGATATATCTTGGTAATCAATTTTTGGATAACCAATGTGCGCCCAATCTGGTTCTTCAAGAGTCAACCAGTGTTTGTAGGCTTTCAGCCTCCATTCAAGCATGAACTCTGGTTCTTTCTTCTTTTTTGATAGAGCAGTGATGACATCTTCATTTAGACCGGGTGGAAAGGACTCAGATTCAACATCGGTAGTGAATCCGTATTTATATCGATCTCCTATGAGTTTATTTATACTTTCGTTTGCCATTTTATTTCACCTGATGTTCGATATTTATCGGCATACCTGCAAATTGAGCAGGTAAAACGTTTTTATTTTTATTGTTTTGCATATCAGTAAGAGTGATCTTTTTTAATAATGACCTTATTGATTCATTGATATCCTGCCATGCCAGACCAGTCGAGCAATGAGATTCATGCTTACAGTGACATTTATGGGAGCTACAATCTGTAATGGCTATAGGGCCCTCGAAGGCGTCGATGATATCAGCAACACTTATGTCAATTCCGTTTTTAATTAATTTGTAACCGCCATTGATTCCTCTTACAGATTCGACAATATCTGCCTTGTATAATATTTTTAAAATTTTACTTACAGTGGGAAAATTGATATCTGTTATTTCTGATAATTCAGAAGCACTTATAAGGTCTTTTTTATTTGACAACATGGCAACTAAAACCACTGTTCCATAATCAGTCAATCTGCTTATCCTAAGCATAAGAATCCCCTCAACAATAATTAGTACTATATTGGTACTAATTATAATATTTCAATTAAAAAATTGGAAAAATTTTGAGTATTTTCATGCCAAGAATTACAAAAATTTATGAGTAATTTAATATATAATTACAAATATTGAGATTTTAATGCTGGAGAATACAAATGAATCTAGATGCTTTGAAAGCAACAGCCATGACAATGGTAGGAGATGGAAAAGGAATTCTTGCTGCTGATGAGAGTACACCGACAATAGGTAAAAGATTTGAAACTATCAACACAGAGTCAACTGAGGAATCCAGAAGAAGATATCGTGAGATGTTTTTCACTTCTGAAGGTGCCAATAATTATATAGGTGGCGTGATACTTTTTGATGAAACACTTAGGCAGTCAACTTCTGATGGCATGCCATTTCCAAAATTTCTCGATGATTTAGGTATTGTTCCTGGAATTAAAGTGGATACCGGTGCTAAACCACTGGCAGGTCATAATGGAGAGACAGTAACAGAAGGTCTTGATGGGCTTAGGGATAGGCTAGCTGAGTATTATTCACTGGGTGCTAGATTCGCTAAATGGAGAGCTGTTATAAACATCGATGACGTGCTTCCCAGTGATTTTTGTATTAAGGCAAATGCACATGCTCTTGCAAGGTATTCCGCTCTTTGCCAGGAACAAAATATTGTTCCAATCGTTGAACCAGAGGTGCTAATGGATGGCGGTCATTCAATTGAGCGCTGTGAGGAAGTTACAAATAAAGTACTTAAGACTGTATTTAAGGAGTTACAGGAGCATGCTGTGAATCTAGAAGGCATTGTATTAAAGCCAAACATGATAATTTCTGGTGCAAAAGCAAATAATCGAGCGAATTCAAACACGGTCGCCGAAGCAACCATCCGTTGTCTCAAAGAAAATGTTCCAGAATCAGTTCCAGGGATTGCTTTTCTTTCTGGAGGACAATCTTCAGAGGAAGCAACCGAACATCTGGATTTAATGAACAAGATGGGTGATATTCCCTGGGAATTGTCATTTTCATATGGACGAGCGCTCCAAGCCTCTCCATTGAATATCTGGTCTGGCAGTGAAGATAATTTCTCAGCAGGTCAGCAAGCTTTCCTGAAAAGAGCAAAACTAAATAGTCTTGCCCACGCTGGAGAATATCAAAAAGAGATGGAAGATTAGGCGCCTATCCAGAAGAACGTCTGAGCTGTTGGAGCTGTTCTTCTGTCATATACTCACGGACAAAATCGATTCGAGCTTCAAATCTGATTCTTTGGATTTCATTGAGTTCAGGTGATCTTAAGGCACGTCTCAAGAAATTAATACCCCCAACCAGATCACCGATCATAAATCGATATTCTGCCATATAGTAATTCGCCTCAGCTGGATTATTCGATTCAATTGCTGCTCTGGCAATTAATCTTACTTGTTCCGGTGTAGGAGGTACATTGTTCAGTAAATCCAATAATATTTCATGCGCGAAATCAGCTTCATTAATTTCCAATAAAACATTTGCGTAATGTATGACTAGAGATATATTTCTTGGAAAAAAGACTAATGCGTCTTCGAATATCTCTAGTGATTGATCGATTTGCTCCAGAGAAAAAAGTACATCCGCAAGAGCAATATGGTATGCAATAACTTCTTTATTGTTGTTAAGGAGTGATTCTAATATGAGTTTTGCTTCATCATATTTTCCAGCACTCTGATAGGCGAGGGCGAGCCCATATCGTTCTGCATCACTAAGATACCTAAATTCTTTTTGAATATAATGATTAATAGCCTCCTGAGGTGAATCTGCCCCAGATACAATAAGTCTTGCTCTTGAGATACCGTAATTTCGTGTATCAATTGTATCTTTTTTCTCAAACAGTCTGGCTCTATTTTTTGCTTCCGCAATTCTACTGCTTGTAACAGGGTGTGTTTTCAGAAACTCTGGCACCCTCATCGAGCCCAGGGTATTTGATCCTGACATTACCTCAAAGAAGGAAGCCATTCCTCTCGGGTCAAATCCAGCTTTTGCTAGAGCTGAGATACCAATTCTGTCTGCCTCATATTCATTTTCTCTTGTGAAATTAATCTGTTGTTGTAACTGTGTTCCCTGTGCTACTGCCATAGCACCTTGGACTGCATCTGAACCTGCGCCTGACGCACCAGCAATAACAGCACCCAGCATAATTGCTGTGCTGAGAAGACTTTGTTTTTTTCCTGCAGCCAAGGCTCTCGCTATGTGTCTTTGTGTAACATGAGCAATTTCATGGGCTATGACACCTGCCAGTTCATCCTCAGATCTGGTGGCTTTTAATAATCCTGAATGAATTCCAATATAACCTCCAGGAAGTGCGAACGCATTAATGCTGTCATCATCGATTACAAAAAAAGTGAAATCTCTTTCACTTTCATTGATGTGTGAAGCAATTCTATGTCCAATTTCACTGATGTATTCATTGATCTGAGGATCTTCTACAACCGTTCCACCGGCTCTGATTTGACGCATGATTGATCTTCCAAGCTGCGCTTCATCGTTTTTTGATAAAACAGCATCAGCAGGATTTCCCAAATCCGGCAAATTCAGATCCTGTGATATAGCTGTTTGACTAAACAACAGAAAAAGAATTGTTATTTTTGTACCCATCAGCTTATTAAACATCAGTATAAAAAAGTTTTTTAAGACTCTTTCCATAGATTTAATAGACTACAAGTCAGCAATGTAATCAAGTATTGATTGAGCATGTCCTTTTGCTTTCACCTTTCTCCATTCAGCTATCAATTTGTTATTTTCATCAATTAGAAAGGTGCTTCTCTCAATTCCCATGTATTTTTTTCCGTACATGTTTTTTTCTTTGATTACATCAAAGGCATCACATATAACCTCATCCTCATCAGAGATTAAATCAAAGGAAAAATCATATTTACTCCTAAATTTCTCATGCAAAGATAAACTGTCGCGAGAGATTCCAATCACTTCAGTGTTTAGTTTTGCGAATTCTTTCAGTAAATTTTGGAACTCAATGCTTTCTGTTGTGCATCCTGGTGTATTGTCTTTTGGGTAAAAATACAAAACAATGTTTTTCCCTTTTAAATCGCGCATCTTAATTTTTTTATCGCCAGTCATTTGGCAAGTTAGATCTGGTATTATCTTATTCAATTCTGCTTTACTCATCTTAATATCCTTTGACGTTTTGTTTTAAAGTAAGAAGCAATCAACTTTTTTATTTTTCAAAGTATTATGCATGAAATTTTTAATTGGTAATATACGCTTGATAGAGCCTTTAATGATCAGTAACATTACTCGAAATAACGACTATTTATTAGATATGATGGAAAAATACTCAAATTTGCCGATAGTTTTAATAGTTATATTGCTTATTTCTGGTTGCGGGACAACCGAAATTGTTTGCGAAAAACCTGAAAATATTCAAAGCGCTTTTGAAACTTCAAAAATAGTCATACCAGAAGAGTTGGATAATTTGAGTGGGGAAAAAGAGCTTAAAATTCCCAGAGCATCTCCTCGTGAACCAAGATCAGAGAATTCACCTTGTTTGGAATCGCCACCGAGGATACTAAATCGAACTTCCTCTTTATAGAATATCCTAATATCAGGAGAGATGGCTGAGTGGTTTAAGGCGCTCGCTTGGAAAGCGAGTGTGCGGTAGTACCGTACCGAGGGTTCGAATCCCTCTCTCTCCGCCACACTCTTAAAAGCCAATAATATAAACAGTTTCAAGATATACATATTAAAAATGTAGTACAAATGTAGTACATTATGTGGTATTTGAACCAAAAATAACCTCAAATTTTTACACACGAAAGTGTGCATCGACTGCGCAATGTCTTAGTCCTTGCTAGGTGAGGGCAGAGTGCCATACCGGGTAGGTGGGATATATATCTAGTGGTCTAACATTTTTAGCCAGATTTGGCTGTTAAGTAGATTCTGAATCTATACAAACCTCACCGTTATCTTCTACTAATTTAACAAGATTTTGATCCATAAGTCTGCTTCTTCTATTCCATACCTCTCTGTATATAGAACAATTTTTGTTACTCACACCTTTATATAAGGTCAACATCGCAAGTAACTTTGCTTTCCACATATCTTCATCCATCAATCCTAGTCTATATTGTAAGTAGTCATTCTCAGCTACTATCCATCTCGTTACTATAAAATTCGTGAACACTAATTTCTCTCGATCTTCCCAATCTTCATATATATCAAGGAATGAAACATCGGCTAATGAAAAAGTTTGATAAACGTTAGTTAGCATTGACGCTCTTGCTTGTTGTTGTGCGGCTAATGCAATTTTATGAGACTGCCTTAACTCTAAACCAACGAAGATCAAAGATGCGATCAAACCTATTACACCAACTATCTGAAAAAGTTCACTGTACTTGGAAAGACTATTTATTGAGAAGATACTTTTATTCATAAACAAAGCCTACACAACTAACAAACTCTTGTGAAGGCTAGGTGTTGGTTTTGATTGCTTCAACGGATGATAAAAGAAGCTGAAGCTGAGTATGATAGGAAGCAGGAGTTATTTACCCGACTTTTCTTTAGCTAATTCTTTAGCCTTATATTCTTTTTGTTTTTGCTGAAACCTTTCTTCCTTCTGTCGCATCCGCTTCTGCAGATATTTCTTACCCATTTAGTTCTCCTTTAACGATTCAGTATGCCGATTACATAATAAATAAGAAAACCAAGTAAAAAGATAGAAACATAATAGGTATATTCTTTGTACTTTTCCTTTTTATCAGCTTCCTTTTTTTCTCGTTGCGCTATTCCTTCTTTTGTAACCTCATAAGCTTTCTTTTTTATTTCACGAATTTTTTCTTCATATATATATTCAGGTGTTTCTAGTGGATTATTTGCTTGGCGTAAACGACCTATATGTTCATCCAGATCATCAATTTGATCTTCTAGATCTGTTCTTAAATCGTTCATATCATCTGTTAGCTTATCGTGTAAATCATCAAGGTCTTTCTTCCAAGCGTAACTAAGATAAACACCAGCAAGAAATATGATCCAACCTATGTGAACTGAAAAGCCGAAAATATCTACATACATTTCATTTCTCCTTAACCCAACATCTCAAAATCCACACTCATTGCCATCCGTTCTCCAGTCATAAGTACAACGATAACAATGGAAGTCAGGTGAGTAGCCTTCATAAATAATATCTCCACCATATTTACATTCAGGTCTTTTTGCGTTTTCTTTAAACATATCACGAGGACTAGTGAGTATTCCGTAGAAGTATCTGTCAGTTTCGTCAGACTTATTACATTTAGGACATTTGGTTTTCATAGTTATAGAATACCACGCTACCTTGACAAGTCTAAAAATTGATGCTAAACTCTATGCTGATTTAAGCATTCATAGAGTTCAGACGTACCTACCTATACCTTTAAAGAGATCTCTTCTTAGAGAGCAATCTGGTGTGTTCTAGAGGTATGTTTAGTGTGGAGTCTAAATGCTTATTTGATTAACGGAGACAGTCTCTTGTATATCTCTGGCATAGCTGTTGAATACATCAGCATCTCCATAGTGTCTTTGTCAGATTCTTTTACAATAAAACTATCGTGGACTGTTAATGCACAAATCCCATTTAGTGAAGCTTGATGAGCAATAAAGAACAAATGATTCTGATCTATCCAAGCGTAATGCTCTGCTCTGTCTTTGCCTTTGTAAAAATAATCTTTCAGCACAGCAAACTTTTCTTCAACTGCATCTACCAATTCTGATGTGGTGAGTTTGGAATCTTTCTTCAAATCTTTGTATTCGTCTTTTTCACAAAAGAAAGCAAACCTAGCTGATGATTCACTTCTGCTTTCTGAGTTGAGCATACACCAGTTGATTAAAACTTTAACCAATGTCCTATCCACACCTTCAATGTGATACAGATCAATATCTCTACCTGTATTGAGATAACTATCAAACAGAAACTTATGCAGGTTATTGATACAAGAAGCGTTGTAATCTAATTCCACAGTAGCTTCACCATCAATAGTAATCTCTCTTTTTTGATGCCAGTAGCCACCTGATCTGCCACCATAGAGTAATGGATACTTACTCTTCCAGTTGCGATAGGTGCGTGTCAGATGAATGTCCACATACTGCTCACCTGATTTTAAGTTAATGATGGTATGTTGATTTAGGAAAGCACAATACTCTGACATTAACTTCTCTATATGGTCTGAGTATTCAGTTTCTTTAAAGTCTATAAGTTTGCCACCATTAGGTAAGGTCTCTCTATACATCAGATGGCAGTGATTATCTTCAGATATTGATTCAGGAACAATACCTAGCTTCTCTGCTAACAGAATAACTCCATCTCTGGAAACCATTTCAGATTTTAAGGCGTGAGAATTATCTTCTTTTTGTTTGTAGTAAGCGTTATCACCTGTTTTATTTTTGATGTAACCTGCGTCAGCTAATTTATCAACCACAGTTATGATTCTTTTAATACCAATCTGTTGTGGATTATAGCGTTTAGGAAGAGTTTCTGTGTGTTGTCTGCTATAAAGTATGACTTGGTTGGGATACTTAATTAGGTTGCAGAGAATAAGTCTGAGAGCCTGTAATTGCCCTCTGATTTTGATACTGGATAAATCATTATAAACGTAGACGCCATCCTCTAATAGAGACTCAGATACCTCTTTTGAAGCGACATGAAGTGGATGTTTTGTTATCTCAACATCAGCATTTAAATAAAAATTAAAGTAAGGCATTTATTTTTGGCTCTCTATGGAGACCCTGTCTAGTCTATATACTATAAAGTCTATATAGATAGCTGAAATATACCAGTAGTTATCCTTCCATCCACCATCATTATTATTATCTTAGATGTGGAGCAGTGGTAAAGCTTTGTATAGATTTTAAAGTAACTGGAATTAATCCTTCTGCTACCACCTGATATATAACTTGAAAATTATACTAAGTTTGTAATATGTTATTAGCTAAACAAATAGATAGGAGCTCCAATGAAAAAATACACAATGTTTATAGCTTTTTCTTTCTTGCTACTGAATATTCAAGGTTGCGCAACTACTGAAGATGTTTATGGTCCATCTGGTGAAAAGCTGACACTCATTGATTGCTCTGGAGAGTATTTGAATTGGGGTCACTGTCAAGCTGAAGCAGGAAAAATCTGTGGAGAGAAGGGTTATGATGTTGTCCAACAGGATACTGATTCAGGTGGAGGATCTGCTTCAATCTCAGGGAACTCTAATACTGGAATATTTGGCACAGCAAGTTCAATAGTAACTAGAACGATGATGGTTAGATGTAAAGATTAGCTTGTATAGCTATTAATTAGCTTAGATTAAGAGTTAACTGACAGTAATTAATATATAAATTATATTTATTTCCAACCTTACAAAAATTAGTTGTTAATCTGTTCAGTCTTTAAAAAACTTTAGAGTATCCAAGTTGTTGAAAAGTATAGTTATTTTATTACATTAACTATTAATACATTTATTTCTATTATCTTTTATTTATTCATTTATATTTATTTTGTGAACCAGTGTTAGCTTCTAAAGTCTGGTAACCGCTGAATGTATTTATCCATAACTTCTAACCCAACACCTTTAGAATACCTTTGAAAAGACAGTCCTTGTCCTGCTGTATGTCCAGTTATTCTGTCTACTATATTTTCTGGACACTCAAGGTTCTCAAGTTCAGTACTGGTCATACCTCTAATAGAGTGAAAACAATACTCTCTTCCTCTGTCTCCATATCCTGCTCTCTTTTTTGCTTCTGTAAATGCTTTAGAGAAAGCATTGGATGATGTTCTTTGGTCAAACACAGTAAAATCCTTAAGCATTGACTCTAAATGCTTGTGTATAGGAGTCTGTCTTTTAGCAAACTTATTCTTTCCTTGAGTGTTCTCTTTGAAATAAAGGTATCTGATACCTGATTCTTTATCCTTATAAATATTGTCTGCAGTAAGATCAGTTATCTCATCTATTCTTGCGCCTGTGTACCACGCTATATAGATCATTAATTTGTCTTGATTGTGTTGAGAAGTATTGTAGATATTGGTTAGCTCTTCTTTTGTCCAGTTCTGACAAGCAGTTGATTCCTTATTGAACTGATCTGCCCAATCATCAAAAGGATTGGCTGTGTTGAGATCTTCATAATCTCTAGCGTGTTTCCATAAAACACTTAATGGAGATAGATAACCTTTTATTGTGCTGTCTGCTGTTCCTTTTTGCTTACAGTAGTAGATAAAATCCCTTGTATTTCCTCTAGTGATAGCGTGAACATAGACATCCTTCTTTGAGTTATAAGCGTGAAACAATTCACTTGCTCTTGTGTATTTATATATTCCCTTATCAGAGAGATTATTTAATTCCTTTTCTTTTATAACTCTCTCTAGTGCTTGTTTCAGAGTCAGTCTTCCTCTTTGTTCAACCGGTTTTAATTCATCACTAATCTCCTCACCAAGACTTTTCTTTAAAGCAATATATTTCATAGTCTCTTTGTCAGGCATTGGAGGAGTGTCTGGATCTTCAGGATTCCATTCAAGATGCCCTAAGTAAGGATATTCAGTAGCTACATCATCAAGCCATCTTTCTAAAATACGGCGCTTCTCCATATCAGGAAGACCTATTAATGTTTCCTTTTCATCAGCAAGAGAAGGATTGGATTTCTCTGTCATTAACAGGTTGTTAAACCATACGTTGTATCTGTCTCTTTCCATGAGAGCAGTTGACAAACTGTCTGTGCCAAGTGACTTCAAGAAATTCTTTTTTCCTCCAAAGACAGGATTGTTAAGGAGGGCTTTAGGTATCCTTCTATTGTAATACCATTTGCTCCTAGCAAAGCGTAAGTGCTTGTGATTTTTAGTAGACATATTACAAATTGTAGTACAAATGTAGTACGCTTTGTAGTATTTTATGGCTTATTTAATGGGATTCAAGATAAGTTATTGAAATAAAAGGGCTACACATACTCTCCCTCTCTCTCCGCCAAAGTTGCCACAACATTGACTAATAACATGGAAAGGGAGTATTTTTGAGTTATGAAGAAACTGATTCTAATATTCGCGCTACTGCTCTTTGCTTCTAAAGGCTGGGTATACAGTGAAATAGATTCGGAAGAGGCTGAATCAAAAGCGACCTACAAGGGACCCTACGACGACGAGACTTCAGGGCAGCGTGATGCGCGCATGGCCTGGTGGCGTGAAGCTCGTTTCGGACTTTTTATTCACTGGGGTGTCTACTCCGTTCCGGCTGGGACCCATAAAGGCGAGCAGATAGAGAATATTGGCGAATGGATTATGCATTATGGGCAGATCCCAGTAGCCGAATATCAGCGGTATTCCAAGCAATTCAACCCGGTAGATTATGATCCTGAAGCTTGGGTACTCATGGCCAAGAATGCTGGCATGAAGTACATCGTCATTACCGCCAAGCACCATGACGGTTTCGCCCTGTTCGATACTGCGGTCAGTGAATGGGATATTGTGGATGCGACGCCGTATGGAAAAGACCTTCTCAAGCCCCTAGCCGAAGCTGCTCGCAAACACGACATCAAGCTTGGTTTGTATTACTCTCACGCGCAGGACTGGGTACATCCCGGTGGCTCGTTTTGGGATGGACATGGATGGGACCCCGCCCAGAATGGCAGTATGGACGACTATCTCCGCGATATCGCCGTACCCCAAGTCAAGGAGTTGTTTACCAACTACGGAGAGATATCGATTCTTTGGTGGGATACGCCGATCGATATGACACCGGCACGGGCTGCCATGTTTGACGGACTGGTCGAGCTTCAGCCTGGAATAATTGTGAATAATCGCTTGTTGTATAGACATGATGGCGATCTGAGAACCCCGGAGCAAAATGTGCCTCCCACCGGCCTCGATTACGACTGGGAAGCTTGCATGACGATGAATACCACTTGGGGTTACAAGTCCTATGATGATGATTGGAAATCCAGTGAGCAGTTAATTCGCAACCTCGTCGACTCTGCCAGCAAGGGCGGCAATTACCTTCTGAATGTTGGGCCGATGGCCAACGGAGAGATTCCGCAGGCAAGTATCGAGCGGCTGAAAGACGTCGGTGAATGGATGAGCGTGAATTCTTCGTCGATCTATGGCACCACCGCCAGCCCTTTTATTCGTCTGCCGTGGGGGCGGGCCACCAAGAAGGAATACCCCAATGCGACAGAGCTCTATTTGCATGTATTTGACTGGCCTGAGGACGGCTTGCTCAAGGTGGACGGTTTGCGCAGCGAGGTAAGCGGCGCGTACTTTTTAGCGGACTTCCAGCAACAGATTCAAGTCAACAAAACACAGGAAGGTATCGTATTAGTGCTCCCGGACAAACCACTTGACGAGATTGACACGGTAATCGTATTAAAGATCACCGGCAAACTCGACGTGGAAAGGATACTGCCTAGACAAGACGGGGAAGGTGTCCTAGTGCTGGCAATGGATGATGCCCATATCCATAACCCCGGGTATGGGGGCAGACTGGAATTGAGGCAGGACGATAATTCAACTTTCTACCTGGACGGATGGACAGATTTCCAAAGCCGCGTGGACTGGCTGGTAAGGATCGATAAGCCTGGTATATTCGATATTTACGCAGAGGTCGCTGCGGAGGAGTCTGCCAGTTTCCTTTTGATGGCGAACGACGGACAAAAACCTCTCACCATAAAATCTAGTGGCGGAAAACAGACTTTTCAAACCCAGCACATCGGCCAATTGATTTTATCAGAAGGGGAATCCACGATCGGGATGCATCCGCAAATGTCACTCTGGAACCCGATCATGCTTCGCTCGGTGACCCTGAAGCCGGCAGAGAATAACCCTCATTAGGTATTTCGGAGTATGAAAAAACTATTTCTCACCCTGTTTTTCTTATCAATAATAGCCAATGTTTCTAAGGCAGATAATTCAGAACAAGGATTTATAAATGTTCCCGGAGGACCAGTTTGGTATAAAGTCAGTGGCAATGGAAAAGGACTGCCATTACTCACCCTTCATGGAGGACCAGGAAGCACTTCATGCACCTATTCATTGTTGGAGCCACTCGGAGATCGAAGACCGATTATACGTTATGATCAACTGGGTTCAGGCAGATCAGGACGTCCAGATGATTTATCCCTTTGGGAAGTGGATAGGTTTATTGAAGAATTGCATGTCATTCGTAGAGAGCTAAGTCTTAATAAATTTCATTTACTCGGTCATTCATGGGGTGCCGCACTTGCAGGAGCATATTTACTAGAAAAAGGTACATCAGGAGTTGCTTCGGTTATTTTTTCAAGCCCGCTCTTAAGCACGCCACTATGGATGGAGGATGCTAATTATCTTCGAAACCAGCTCCCACAAGATATTCAAGAAACGTTAAATTTTCATGAAATGGCAAACACAACTGATTCTGATGAATATCGTGATGCAAGCAGAGTATTTTATGATAGACATCTAACTCGTGGTGAAGCAAAAGAAAAAGTAAATTGTGATGGTGCGCCATGGAACCAAGTTATTTATGAGTATATGTGGGGACCAACTGAATTTCATGCAACTGGCAATCTAGTTGATTTTGATCTATCCAATCAGCTGCATAAGATCGATATACCAGTTTTATTTCTAACGGGCGAGTTTGATGAGGCTCGCCCTGAAACCATATCCAAGTTTCACAAAATGATCCCTGGTTCTGAATTTATTATTATTAAGGATGTTGCGCATGCTTCTTTGAGCAGGGCACCTGATGATTATCGAAGAATACTTGAAGTATTTCTCGATGAAGTAGAAGATAAGCAATTACATTAAAGAGCTGCATGAATCAATGTTACTTTATTTTTACTAGAGGAAGAAAATATGGAATTACTGGCAATCATTACCGTACTAATTTTGATACAAGTGTTATTTTTTGGGTATGAGGTGGGTAAAGCAAGGGGAAAATATAATATAAAAGCTCCAGCGGTTACCGGTCATGAAAGTTTTGATAAACATTACCGAGTTCATCAAAACACAATTGAGCAAATTGTTATTTTTATTCCGTCTTTGTGGCTTTTTGGTTATTTTGTGAGTCAAAATGTTGCAGCTGTATTTGGATTACTTTTCTTTGTAGGTAGATTTGTTTTTCGGGCTGCTTATCTCAAAGATCCGGCAAGTCGCGAAATTGGCTTTATGTTGGGTTTCGCGCCTCTTGCGTTATGTCTTTTGGGTACCCTTTTCTATGTTGGCAAAGGTTTGTTTTAGTTTAAAACCTTTTAATTATTTGATTACTAATCCTGGCATGGATTACCACCCGATTCTTCCAGTAACTGCTTTAATTCCTGGCTGGCATAGGATAATGCAAATTTTGTGACATCTTTGTATTGGCACATAGCATAAATAGCACGCATAGATGTTATTTTTGCCTGCCAAACCTCCTCATCCATGAGTCCGAGTTTATGTTGGAGGAAATCATTTTCATATATCATCCAAACTCGGTACATATATGTTTCAGTTGTGGCGCGATTGTTTTCATCTGACAAATCTAAGCTTTGATTTAAAAAATTTAGAAAGCTTATTGGTGGATTTGCTTCTGAAAAAGAGCCAATAACTTCAGTAATCAATGCGGCTCGCTGTTGTTGTTGTGCAGCCAGAGCAATTCGATGTGATTGTCTGAGCTCCATACCAACAAATATCAGTGAACCAATGATTCCGATAATACCGAGAAAGTTGGTAACTTTTGTAAATGATACCGTTATTGGTGTTTTTAGCATTCTTATCCTCTAAGTCTTAAGCTCAATATAGCATACCGCCTGATTCGTATATGTTATTATTTTGTATATGAAAATTAAATTGCTGTTAATTGGGGCAGGGAGTATGGGCACTGCCATCATAAAAAGTTTTATTGAATCTGGTGGAAACCCAGAGGATATCTCTGTTTTAGATCCATATATCAATGAAACCAATAAAAATATTTTATCGGGATGCACTATTTATAATTCTCAAGCTGATATTCCAGATCAAAGTAGCTTTGATGCGATACTTCTCGCTGTCAAACCTCAGACTTTCAATGAAATCTCTCAAGATATTTCAGTGTTTTCAAGTGCTAAATGCTGTGTTATATCAATTATGGCTGGTGTTGGAATTAAGCGGATTTCATCGAGTCTCGGTATTGAAATACCGGTCATTAGATGTATGCCAAACATAGCAGCCTTGGTAAAAAGATCAGTTAATGTCGCATACATTGAAAATGATTCTTTTGACCAGCAAAAAGCAATTTTTGAGGATTTGTTTCGAGGATCTGGTCCAATTAGATGGGTTGATGATGAAGATTTGATTCATAAAACAACTGCTTTATCCGGAAGTGGGCCGGCTTACTTCTTCGCTTTTGTGGAGGCTATAGCAAAAGCGGGGATAAAAGCAGGGCTCTCAGAAGAACATGCAATGAATCTATCAATAGATACACTAATAGGTGCCGCAGCATTGATTGAGACTGACCGATCACCAAAAAAACTAAGAGACAGCGTGACCAGCAAGGACGGTACAACAGCTGCCGCGCTTTCTGTATTTATGGATAACAATAATTTAGACGATTTAGTCAGCGATGCTCTGTCTGCAGCAGAGAAGAGATCCAGAGAATTATAAGATAATCATGAAGTCTTCATGAGTAAGGCTGCATTACCACCTGCAGCTGTAGTATCAATGCATAAATGACGCTCTAAGATACATCTGTCTGAAAAATTGAGATCATTAATCAAAGGGATTATTGGGCCAGACCTAGAAGCCAGTGCTCGAAGAATATCTCGTTGATCTTCTTCGTCACTCCAAGCCACTACTGCATCAAATCCATTTAAGAACTGAAGATCAGCGCGATTTAGTGATCCTTTTATTGTTGATTCTCCTTCTGCGTCTTCAGTTATTATCAACGTTGAACATCCAGTTTCCTTTGCAGTTTGTGCTTGCAATAACGCCATATCAAAAGTTGGCCCTAAACATAACACTACACCGCGAGAATAAAAAGATAGAACGTTACTCTCACCTGTAGGTCCAGGTAATTTATGTGACTCAAGTCTCTTTTTATTATTTTTTATTTTATTTATGGCGACTTGCACAATGTTCAACGAAATAGAATTATCAAGATTTGGCTTTACCCACTCATTTTTTTCGCTCAATGTGAATCTCTTTACATAGTTTGGACCACCTGCTTTTGGACCTGTACCTGATAGTCCTTCACCTCCGAAGGGTTGAGAACCTACTATCGCTCCAATTTGATTCCTATTGACATATAAGTTTCCTATGTTTAGTTGGGAAGTTATTTTATCAACACGATCATCGATTCGAGTGTGCAAACCAAAAGTAAGGCCGTAATCAGAATGATTTATATCATTTATCACTTTATCAATTTCAGATACTTTAAATGTTGCTATGTGAAGGACTGGCCCGAATATTTCCTTTTCCATATCTTTGATTCCGTCAATGCGGACAACAGTTGGAGAAACATATAGTTCAGAATCATCACAGTTTAGTTTCTTTAAAATGCATTTTTTATTCTCTGCCTCCTTGATGTAAGTGTTTATATTTTTTTTTGCATTTTTATCAATAACTGGACCAATATCAGTTGATAATAACCAAGGGTCTGAAATCACTAATTCGTCCATTGCTCCAAATAACATTTGCATAAATTCATCAGCAATGTCTTCTTGCAAATAGAGTATTCTCAGTGCTGAACATCTCTGACCTGCCGATTGAAATGATGAGCTGATGATATCTTCAATTGCTTGCTCAGGAAGGGCTGTTGAGTCCACAATCATTGCATTCAAACCACCTGTTTCAGCGATAAAAGCCATATCAACAGGTGCATTCTCAGCTATATTTTTATTGATCTTTTGGGCGGTTTCTGAGGAACCTGTAAAACATATGCCGTTAACATGTTTACTTTTTGAAAATTCGGTACCGATTATTTCACCTTTTCCTGGAATTAACTGCAGAACATTTTTTGGCACACCTGCCTGATGAAGAAGGGTTGTAGCAATCGACGCACATATAGAAGTGGTTTCAGCTGGTTTTGCCAGCACACCATTACCGACGGACAGTGCCGCTGCAATTTGGCCAGTATAAATTGCAAGCGGAAAGTTCCAAGGCGAAATACAAGCAAAAACTCCTCTTTCAACAGAACTCGATTGTTTCAGTGCTTCTTCGGCATAATATCTCAGGAAATCGACTGCTTCTCTTAATTCACCGATTGCATCTTGCACTGTTTTCCCGGCTTCACGAGTCAATACGGCAAAAAGTTCACCAAAATTCTTTTCATAGAGATCTGCCGCCTTTTTTAATATTCGAGATCGATTTATTTGATCACAATCATTCCAAGTACTTGCATTCATTATGGCTTTCGTTGCGTCATCTTTATTGGCAAAAATCACCGTACCAACAATATCATTAGAGTCTGCAGGATTTCTAACTGTGACTTTATCTGAGCTTGATGAGTCTTTTACTGTGAGGGGGGAAAAAGTCCACTTACACTCTTTAAAGGCTTTCCTTGAAGATTCAATATCTGAAATATCACTTTTATCTCTTATGTCCCAGCCTCTTGAATTAATTCGACTTGGTAAATAGAGTTCTGTCGGTTTGCATAATTCTGGCTTCGTCGCTGGCTTAATTTTTGATTTCACGAGAACATCTTCAGCAATTTCAGAGGCTGGTATTGATGCATCAATAAGTTGATTAACAAATGAGGAGTTTGCACCATTTTCCAAAAGGCGTCGAACAAGATATGCCAATAAGTCTCGATGTGGCCCAACGGGCGCATATATTCTGCACATTACATTTTCACGCTCCAGTATTAATCGATGAAGTATTTCTCCCATACCATGTAATCTTTGAAATTCAAATGATGTTTCATCCGAGCAAAGCTCTAAGATCATCGCCATACTATTTGCATTATGTGTGGCAAATTGCGGATAAATCCGATCTGTTAAACTCAATAATCTCTCCGCACAATATATATATGCACAATCGGTAAATTCCTTTTTGGTAAAGACGGGGTAGTCGGAAAGACCCTCAATTTGAGCTCTTTTGATCTCAGTATCCCAATATGCGCCCTTAACCAACCTCACCATTATTTTTCTGTCATATTTCTTTGCAATTTCATACAACCAATCAATAACGTACATACAACGTTTGCTGTAAGCCTGAACAACCACACCAAAACCATCCCAACCTTTGAGCTCTTCATTGCTAATGACTGCTTCTATAACATCTAAGGAAAGATCTAAACGGTCTGATTCTTCGGCATCTATATTAAGGCCCATATTTGCTTCTTTTGCCATCAAGGTCAGTGATAAAGTGTCATCAACTAACTCTTCCATAACTCGCTCTCTTTGACTCACTTCATAACGTGGATGCAATGCGGATAATTTTACAGAGATACCTGGATTTTTTTTAACAGAGTCACATTTTGAATTTTTCGCCAGTATTTCAATTGCAGATCTATAAGATTCATAGAACTTATTCGCATCATCTTTCGTAAGTGCTGCTTCCCCCAACATGTCATAAGAAAATGTGTATCCATCATTAATTTGTTTTTCACCATGTTTAAGAGCATCCTGAATTGTTTCACCGAGGACGAATTGTCTTCCCAGTTCTTTCATTGCTCTTTTAACAGCCCTTCTAATGACAGGTTCACCTAATCTTTTCACCATCCCATGTAATTTATTGGTCAGACCATCACTGTAATCATCATCAAGAACTTTTCCCGTGAGCATAAGTCCCCAGGTTGATGCATTTACCAGCAATGATTCGGATTTCCCTTTATGAAGACCCCATGAGGATGGTGCAATTTTATCCTCAATAAGCTCGTCCATAGTTTTTGCATCAGGAATTCGCATAAGCGCCTCAGCAAGACACATCAGTGCGACACCCTCATCAGTAGATAAGCCATACTCAGATAAAAATAACTCTAATAAAGCAGGCTTTTCATCATTGCGAATATCATTAATAAGTCTTATAGCGTGCTTTTGAGATTCAATTCTGTTTTTAGGTGTGATAGAAGAAGACTGAGACCATCTATCAATAACTTGACTCTCATCAGATAAATGAGTTTCTTGAATTAGTTCACGAAGATCGTTGCTTATTGATTTATTTGGTTTTGTCACTAAATTTTTCAATCTTTTCAAGACTTATTTTGTCTTTTAGTGACATGACATAAGCTGCTGCAGCCAGTATTAATATAGCTCCTGCTTCACTCAATAATAGTAAGGCATTCATGTCTTTACTCTGCATTATTATCAACCGACAGAGTGCTGTGATTGCAATTATTATTGGTAATGTTACAGGTATCCTTGTGGTGGAGTAAAAAGCTCCAACCATACCTATGATTTCAACATAGATAAATAGCATAAAAAGATCAGCGAGAGTGATATCCATATTGTGATACATGCTGTGTAGATATCTTACTGCCGCTATGCACGTTACTATACCGATAATTGAGAGAAGCAAGCGTTCACTGGCAGTCGTGGTCCAATGCAAACCCTTCATAATCTTGGTCAGTTTATTTTTATCCATGGTATTTTCTCTGTTTATTTTTTGTACCGATACTTTATCAATATTATTAAAAATACAAAATAAAATGTCCTAATTAATTTTATAATTATTGGGTATAGCAAAATCTTGAAATATTAACTATGAAAAAAAATACAACACATCATGAGATTATCGAAATGGCTTGGGCGGATGAAATCAGTTTTGATGCCATTGAATTTCAAACCGGTTTACCTGAGAAAGAAGTGATTGCCATCATGAAAGTGAACTTAAAAAGATCCAGTTATCAATTATGGAGAAAAAGGGTATACGCCAGAAAGTCAAAGCATTCAAAGAAAAATAAAATAGAGTGAGTTTTAAGTAAAAATTTTAAATTTAATTATTCCATGAAAATCTTATCATTCATTTCTATTTTTACAATCGTCTTTATTCATAATGTTTGGGCAGGATTGAATACCATACAGTGCCATTTGATTGAAATAACAAGAGCAAACCAAACTAACGATGTCAGCCATATTGGTTATTACTATGATTTGATAATCAATCTAGAGGAAAATAGTGTAAGTAAATTTATACCGATCCAGAAATTTTTTGCTGTGAATCAGAAATTTGAAAATATGAAAATTACCTCAAAATCTGATGATCAAAAAAGCTTGAATTTTGAACGTGTTTCAAAAAATAACAGTTATCCAGACCAAACAAACAAGTATCACTATTCATTAACCGATAACATGAAAGAACTGACTGTTAAGATTATCCAGTTCGATAAATTAAAGGATAAAATGTTGGTTGATGAATATTCAAGGAAATATAAATGCAAAAAAAATTAACTGAGGCGGTAATATGAAAAAAAATACAAAAGCCATTTTTCTGTTCTTATTATTTTCTATTTTTAGCTTTTCATTGCTTGCGTCACAAGACAATAAGGATTTGAAAAATGTTTACTCGGTATCAGGAGAAACTCTACCAGCACTCATACCAAGTGAATCCAGTATAGCGAAACTAGAAATTGCAAGGATGAACTATCTAAAAAATCCTTCTGATCCAGATACAATGATCTGGCTTGGTCGTCGTATTGCCTATACAGGTAATTATCACGCTGCAATAGATATGTTTACGCAGGGCATAAGAAAGTTTCCTGAGGATGCACGATTCTATCGTCATAGGGGCCATCGATATATATCAATCAGGCAGTTTGATAATGCCATTTCAGATCTAGAGCTCGCCTCAGAGTTGATGAAGAACAAACCAAATCAAATCGAACCCGATGGACTGCCTAATAAAAAAAATATCCCTCTTACGACGACATATGGAAATATATGGTATCACTTAGGGTTAGCACACTATCTAAAGCAGAATTGGATCGAAGCGTTAGCGGCGTTCCAGAATGGTTATGATTTGGGAGGCAACGATGACAATTTGGTCTCGACTGGTCACTGGATATTTATGATATTAAATCTTATGGGAGAGCCCGAAAAAGCCAACCAGAAACTGCGTGAAATTCATGCCGATATGAATATCATTGAGAATATGAGTTATCACCAATTGTGCCTTCTCTACAAAAATGACATCAGTGTCGATCGGCTTCTCTCTGCGAATGGAGACAATCCGAGCAGTGCTGCAGTCGCCTATGGTGTGGCAAATTACTTCTATTACAATGAGGATAAAGAGAAGTCAGATGAGTTATTGAAAAATATCATAAAAGGTTCAAGTTGGAGCGCATTTGGTTTTATTGCTGCTGAGGTTGATTTGGCAAATGAAGAAAGGTGATAAATTAGGCTGAAAGCTCTTTAATGCAATTGTCTGAATTATTCGAAGGTGAATTCACCATTTTGCTTACCGGATGAAATTTAATGTTCATTGAGACGTTTGACGCAATATGATCTTTACCTGCAAGCCAAGTGCTCTCATCATTTTTATCAAGAATAACAGGCATCCGGTGGTGAATATGTTTAATGCTTTCTTCTGCCTGTTTGGTAACTATCGCGCAACCATTTATTCCATTGTATTCAGTGTATATTCCTGCAAAAGAGAAAACCTTATGATCAAAATGAAAATAATACGGTTGTTTATTTTTTTCTTCTCTAAGCCATTCATACCAACCATCAGCAATAATTAAGCACCTTTTTGCCATCCTAAAGCTGGGTTTTTCGTTTAAAGTTTCAGATCTTGCGTTTATGAGATTAAATGGTTTTTTTGCCCATGTTGGATTGTATGCCCATAACATCATTTCAGGTTCATCTGTAAATGTGAGTATTGAGCTTGAGGGTGTCACGTTATAATTAGCCCTTATATCAATTTTATATTCCTCGTAAATTGCCTGAGGATCTTTATTAGTGAATCTGCCACACATAGTTATATTTTATTTTAAAAAAAGTGCTACTAAAAAAAATTGGGTAAAATAAAATACCTCTTTAACTAATAATTTGTAAAGTAGAAAATTTTGAGAATTGCAATCATAGGAGCAGGTATTTCAGGTTTAACCGCTGCCAGAGAACTTAATGATCTAGGGGAGATAAGTCTATTTGAAAAATCTCGAGGTGCCGGCGGAAGAATTTGTTCGAGATATGCAGAGCCATATGTTTTTGATCATGGTGCTCAATTTTTTATTGCCAGAACCAATAAATTCAAAAGTTTTTTAGAGCCAATGATTGATGCAGGAGTAATTGAACCTTGGAATGCAAATTTCGTAGAAATAAAAAAGGGCAAAATAATCAGCAGAAGACAGTGGGATCTTAACCACCCACATTATGTAGGTTTACCGACAATGAGTGAGATTGGTAGATACTTGTCAAAAGATCTCAATTTACATTTAAATACAGAAGTGCATATAAAAAGGAAAAAAGATCGATGGCAGATTGTCGATATAGAAGGAAAGGATCGAGGGCTCTTTGACTGGGTTATATCGACAGCACCTTCCTCACAGTCTGCATCACTTTTGCAAACAGATTATAAATTTCATAAGACTTTGTTTGAAAGAAAAATGATGGGATGTTTTTCTCTTATGCTGGGCTTTAATGACAGTTTAGATTTAGATTGGGAGGCAGCATTTATTAAAGAGGCAGACATCAGTTGGATCTCTGTAAACAGTTCTAAGCCAGGTCGAAAAAGTGACTATACATTGTTAGTTCATTCAACAAATTTATGGGCTGAAGAAAATATCAATGAAGAAAAAGACAAAGTCATAGAGCACCTAATGAATGAGACATCGAAAATCATTGGCAAGGGAGTTTACGATGCTGTGCATATTGATATTCATAGATGGAAGTATGCGAATATAAAAAAACAAAGCGTTAATTCTCCTTTTATTGATAAAAAGAATAAATTAGCTGCATGCGGAGACTGGTTTATAAAAGGTCGGATCGAGTCAGCATTTTTAAGTGGTTTTGATTTAGCAACCGAAATGCGTAATCTATTCTCTAAGCAAATAAAGAGATGAAAAAATCTTCTGTAAGAAAATGGCTAGTAATGTTGATCCTCTCCGTTTCGGCGAGTTCTATTTATTTGCTGCCATTTTTGCAAGAGGTTTACTATCGACCGCTAGCGGATGCTCTTCAATTAAACAATACTCAAGTGGGCTCTTTGATGAGTATTTACGGCACTTTTGCAATGCTTACTTATTTTCCTGGCGGATGGGTCGCAGACAAGATAATACCAAGATATCTAATTTCAATCTCCCTGATTACCACGGGACTTATTGGTTTATATTTCGCGACACTCCCTAGTTATGAAATCAGTTTGATTATTCATGCATTATGGGGAGTGACGACGACGTTATTATTTTGGAGTTCAATTGTTCGGGTAACTCGACATTGGGCTCCGCCAGACGAGCAAGGTAAAGCTTTTGGTTTTCTGCAAACAGGAAGAAGTATCAGTGATGTCATTGTGTCTATTCCGATATTAGCAATTTTTGGTATTTTGGGGAGTAGTGTTTTTGCCTTATCAATGGTTATTATTCAGATATCTGTAATTACGATTATTGCGGGAATTGCGGCTTGGTATGTCCTATCAAACGAGGATGGAGGCGAGAATACCGAAATTTTACCGTTTGGATCTAGTATTAAGGAGATTATTTCAGTTCTGAAAATGCGCGCTGTATGGCTGATAGCTGTTGTTGTATTGGCAGCTTATTCAGCGTATTGGGGTGCTTATAGATTTACGTCCTATTCAACAGATATATTCTCATTGAGTGTTATTGCTGCAGGTGCAATTAGCATCGGGAAAATGGTTATGAGTCCGCCCTCAGCCCTAATAGCAGGATTCGTATCAGATAAAGTTGGCATTGCTAAATCTATCATTGTTTTGTTTGTTGTGCTTATTATATCGTTTGTTATCTTTGCTTTTTTACCAGGTGTACCCTCATTTTTGCCTGTAATGTTAATAAATGTAGCGATTGCTTCTTTTGCGATTTTCGCACTCAGAGCAATATATTATGCTTTACTTGAAGAAGGAGGGATCCCTGTTATTGTGACTGGAACGGCAACAGGATTTATTTCCATGATCGGATTTACACCCGATATATTTATGCCATTGCTCGGTGGTATCTTGCTGGATAGTATGCCAACAATAGAGGGATATAGAGCTTTTTTTATTAGCGTTGCTGTAATATGTGGATTAGGGTTAGCAGCATCAATTTGTTTGTATAGAATAGCATTAGAAAGAAAAAAGAATGGGTAATGCATAATTTTTTAAGAGGCAAAAGAAATAATATGAAACTTTCGTTAAAACTCATATTCTTTATCATTGCAGCTTCAATTGTCTCTTGCACAAAAAACGAAGTTTCATATGTCGAAGACAGTTCTTTTGCAGATGTTTGTCAAAGTCTTCCCGTGCCTGCTAATAAAATATTACCTTTGAATGATGCTTCTACAGAGTGGTTTCAGGTCTATGAATCACATAAGGGTGTTTATTCAATAGTTGAACCCTACCAATTTCAAATGAGCATCTCGCATTTAATTTTAGGTGATGAGCGCGCATTACTCTTTGATACAGGTATGGGTATGGCGCCCATAAAACCTGTCATTGAATCATTGACAGACCTTCCTGTAACGGTTTTAAACTCACACACACATTTTGATCACGTAGGCGGTAATGCAGAATTTGATAATATTCTCGCGGTTGATTCACCTTATACAAGAGCAAATATGAAAGGATTTTCTCATGAGGAAGTAGCGGGTGATGTCATTGATGAAGCTTTTTGCAACGGTCCACCAAAGAGTCTCGATACAGAGAATTACTATACGCGAGCGTGGTCCGCAGACAATTTTGTTATTGATGGCCAAATAATTGATTTAGGCAATAGACTTATCGAGGTAATTGATGTTCCAGGTCATACACCTGACGCATTAGCACTTCTAGATCAAGAAAATGCATTACTTTTCACAGGTGATACCTATTATGATGACAATTTATGGTTGTTTTCACCGGAAACAGATCTCGATCATTATTCTGAATCAATAGCAAAATTATCCAAGCTAGAAAATCAAATTGAGTTTATTTTTGGGGCGCATACATCAGCAAGAGTTGATGCGGGTATATTATCAAAAGTTAAAGAGAGCTTTTCAAAATTACGATCAGGTAAAGTGAAGCCAATTCATGAAGTACAAGATAGACTGATCTATGAAATAGATGGAGTAAATTTTGTTACTTCGAAATCAATATTGGCCGGAGAAAAGATTAGTATGGATAAAGGTGCAAGCGGTTTATGATATATATCATATATTTATATTAACAATATAAAGTAACACTGTATGAATTATAAAATACCATTCTTTATATTATGTTCAATTTTTCTTTTCTCGTGCAGCAATGAAAATGAATTAAAATACAACATTACAACTGCATGGATACCCATGCAGGATAATATACATTTGGCCGCCGATATATATTGGCCAGCCGGTTATAGAAAAGGCGACGTATACCCCGTGCTGCTTGAATACATACCTTATAGAAAAGATGAGTCTCGAGGTAGAAACTATCCTTTATATTCATACTTTCTGGATAATGATTATATTGTTGCGAGAGTGGACATTAGAGGGACAGGCAATAGCGAAGGAAAAGTTATTCCTAATGAGTATTCAGACATTGAGCTGGATGATGGTGAAGAAGTAATAGAATGGCTAGCTAATCAATCATGGTCAAATGGAAATATTGGTATGTTCGGCATTTCCTGGGGTGGGTTTAACTCTATTCAAATGTCCATGAGGAATCCACCTGCATTAAAAGCCTTCGTAGCTGTTATGGCGACAGAGTATTTGTATGAGGAGGATGTTCACTATATTGATGGAATTATGGTTGCAGGCGACTCATGGATGATGAGTAATGACCTTTATAATTCTTTACCAGGTGCTCCTGATTTTATAATGGATGAGCAATGGTACGAAGACAGATTTGACGTTGAACCGAGTGTATATAAGTATATGCGTCAGCAAAGAGACGGACCTTTTTGGGATCGAGCCTCTGCAAAAAACAAATATCATCTAATTGAAGTTCCTGGTTACCACATTGGTGGATGGTATGACGGTTACAGAAACAGTTTACCAAGAATGATTGAGAGTGTGAATGCTCCTGTTAAAGCTATGATTGGCCCATGGGATCATGATTATCCTCACGATGCCGCACTCAAACCTCAGGTTGAATGGCGTCACGAAGCTGTTAGATGGTTCGATCAGTGGTTAAAGCAGAAAAATACTGGAATTTTAGAAGAGCCAAAATTTGCAATTTATATGAGAGATTACCATGAGCCTGATGATTCAATTGAATACATTCCTGGCTATTGGCGATGGGAGGATGAATGGCCACCTAAAAACACTGAAAAATTGATTTTATTTTCACAAGATGATCATACGTTGCAAGAGAGTGAGTCAGTAGTTTCAGAACACCAGTTAAAAAATATACCATCTATCGGTCTTGAAGGAGGTGGTCCAACTATGTGGTGGGGCAGTATCCCTCCTGATCAAACTCCAATGGACGAAGACAGCTTATTTTATGATTCTGATGTGTTTCAGCAACCCATTGAAATATTGGGTAGTCCAATTGCAAAACTGCATGTTTCTGCAGACGCTATAAGGGCAAACTGGGTAGTTAGAATTTCGGATGTTGCTCCTGATGGCAAGGTCACACAGATCGGTGGAGCTGCATTTAATGGAACGCATAGGCACTCATCCAGAAATCCTGTCGATATTGTGCCGGGAGAAAAATTTCCGATCGAAGTGAAACTCCATTTTACTTCCTGGAGATTGAATAAAGGACACAAATTGAGAATGGCAGTCAGTAATTCGCAATGGCCAATGCTTTGGCCCACTGCCTATCCAGTGAATACAACCTTGGATATAGGGGGAGAGTACGGTGCTCAAATTCAATTACCAATAATTCTCGGAAACTATACATCACCCCACTTCATTGACCCCAAATCAAGTCCAACCCTTGAAGGGTATGAAGTTTTGGATGCTGGAAATATAACTGGGTATGCGGCAATTGAAACCATTCAGAGGAATCAAGGAACTGGTGAGGCCATCGGGATCGCCTCAAATACTGGCGCAAATAAATATCCATGGGGAATTGCTTATTTTGAGGAGGAAATTACTCAAAAAACAAATGACAATGATCCAGCCAATTCATCGGTCGTTGGGCGATACAAAATAACACAAGAGCTGAATGATAGAACTCTTGTTTTTGAACAAGATGTCGAGTTCAAAAGTAATGTTAGAGACTTTCATTTAAGGTTTCATCGATGGATCAGTGTTGATGGTGACAAGCGATACGAGAAAACTTGGGAAGAAACCATACCTAGGGATTACCAATAAATCTAATTAGTCTTTTTTATGCAACATCAAAAATATCTTAAAATCATAGCCTTACTCATTATGAATTCAATTCCTTATCAGTCAATATTTGGCTCAACAGGAGAGCATGTTGATTATGTTGTGATGGGAAAATCTGTGAATTACAGACAGAAAACCAATGAAAACCTAATATTGCTTAATACTGTATTTTTTGCAGAAATCTTTCCCACAGATCTTGATTCGGAAAGAAATAAAGTAACTAATGCTTTTCTTAAAGGTCCTGGTGATGCCAATAGAGGTTTGGCTTTCTCAGACTCAAGAATTCCTTTTTTGGCAGGACAGCGAGAAATGACCATCGAGGATCTGAATAAACGCTACCCAGATGATACGTATTTTTTTAATTTTGATACACCCAATGGAAAAATTAGAAATTTTCCCGTGTCTTTTAAAAGTGAAAGCTCTTATACGCAGAGACCAGAATCAGTGTCAATTAGTTTACTTCAAAATGAAAAGAAGGTTGATTTAACTCAAATTGACCCTGATCAGGATCTTAAAATAAAATGGAGCAATTTTACTGTGGGCTCAAAAGATCCAAATCAGATTATTGATGACATGATCTATGTCATTCTGGGGGATTGCATGGGTAATGAAATTGATCACAGTGGGCACGCTTTAAGTGATCCAAATGCACTTACATTCGACAAAAAAGAATTTGTAATAAAAAAAGACATACTTTTGCCGGGTGAACCCTTTCAGTTGGAAGTGGAGCATTCAAATATGGAAACGAGCATTCATCAAAATATTGAAATCATAGTAACGAGTGCCACTACGACTTTTTTGGATTTTAAAACTTCAGGAAAAAGTCAAGGGAAACTGTCCTGCCCTAAGAATCCTTTCGCAATGGATGGTGGCCAGACTGATAGGGTAAAAAAATAGTTATCGCTGACTGCATTTATCTGGAAAAGTATTGATTAATTCAATCATTTCAGATGGCATCCAGCGTGAACGAACCTCAAAAAGCTCTCTCATATCACATAAATTATACCAATACTCAAATGCTCTTACTTTAGCCTGCCAAACTTCATCAGTAATAAGGCCTTGGCTGTATTGAAAAAAATCATTCTCATATAAAAACCAAGCATCGTGGTAACTATTTCTTCTGGCAATTTCTTTAATTGTAAATTCATAATCTACTTTGTTTTCGATAGAGGTTGATTGCCAATCTATTCCTGATAAGGTGCTGTTCATAATTAATTGACGAATGGCATTATTCCTCTCTTGTTGAGTTTTGGCCAGTGCAATTTTATGAGATTGTCTTAGTTCTAATCCAACAAATATGAGGGATGCAATCAAGCCAAGTATCCCAATTATTTGTAGAAAGTCATTTAGACGATTCACAGTCAACATAGTTGAAATATTTTTATTCATTTTTTTATTCTATTCTTTTTCAAAAAAAGATTTGTTTATCATTAGTGTTATCATTAATAAAATACATCAGTTATCAGGGGTAATACAAATATGGAAGCTTTCTTAGAAAAGTTATCACTATTGGTTCATTGGGTTTGTTTCGCAATCGGAATAGCAGTATTTATAGCGGTCATTATTTACAGATCAGATCTGGATATTTTGTTTATATCACTCTCGATTGGCTTTTCAATTGTTTCTGTCTTTGTTGGCGCCGCGATTAGGTGGATGTTTCTTAGCAGTTTTCATCTTTTTCCCTGGAAAAGTTAGATAAACATCTTTGCTAAGAGAGCGATTGCTAGGATACTGACCATTATCCAAAGAATAGTTCTTAAAAACCCAAAACGATTGACAGTCCAGTCAATTTTGTCTTCCCGATTTCTCTGCTTTTCTGTAGCTCTAAATTTTCCGATATAAAAAAATACTGCTAAGGATATGCAGATTAGCAGACCGAAAAACAGAGAATTGAAATCCACTATCTGCTTCGAAGTTTGGCCAAAAGTCTGAGCATTTCAAGGTAAAGCCATATTAGAGTTACCATAAGAGAAAAGGCACCAAACCATTCCATATATTTCGGTGCACCAAGTTCTGCACCTTGTTCTATGAAATCAAAATCTAAGACAAGATTTAATGCTGCAATCGCAACCACGAACAGGCTGAAGCCAATTCCAAATAAGCCATTAGAATGTATAAAACCAATTCCTGATGAACCGAACATATTCATGATCATGCTGATTAGATAGAGAACCGCAATTCCCATCGTCGCAGATACAATCATTAATCTGAAATTCTCAGTTGGCTGAATAATTCCTAGTTTGTATAAAACTAGAAGTGATGCGAGTGTTCCAAGAGTGAGGCCTGTCGCTTGTATGACAATTCCAGGATATTGGTATTCAAATATAGCTGATATGCCGCCCAAAAAAAGACCCTCAAGCGCAGCATAAATTGGCGCAGTGTAGGGCGACCATGCTTTTTTGAATATAGTAACCAGAGCAAGAATGAAACCACCAATAGCTCCTCCAGTTGCAATTGGCATCACTGCTGCTGGATTACCTGTTTGAAAAAATAAATTCCATGTGTAAACAGCCGTCAAGACTAATATTCCAAGTAGGATTCCTGTTTTATTGACAGTTCCTTGCAAAGTCATCGATTCACCCATAACTCTTCCTTCACTTCTGAATGTAGAATCACTGAGTGCTGGGTTACCGGAACGTCCGAACATTTGTAATGCATTATGTTTTGCCATTTTTTATCCTATTTTTTTAGTTCATTAATTTAAATTGTAATACTCTATTTAAAAAGCTTCAATAATATAAAGAATGCTTTAACTATTTTGTTAAAACATGCATGTCAGAAATTAATTAGATGCGAAGCTTTGGTCGAAGGAACGAAATAGACAGGGATAACGTTTATCCCTGTCTTATTTCTTACTCTTATCCAAGCAGTTTATTTTTGGATGTTAGTTTTATTTTTCTTGGTCTTTTTTCTTCAGGTATCACTCTTTCAATGCCAATGTAAAGCATTCCGTTTGAAAGTGCTGCACCTTTGATGATCATATCGTCTGATAGAACGAATTTCTTAGAAAAATCTCTAGCGGCAAGACCTTGATGCAAAAGACCATTTTCTGCTTCTTTGGGCCTGTTTCCTTTAATTGTGAGATTTTCTCCAGCAAGCTCTACATCAATGTCTTTTTCTTCGAAACCTGCAACAGCAAGTTCAATCGTGTATTGATCGTCAGAGACTTTTCTGATGTTGTAAGGGGGATAGTTGGTCTGTCTTGAGTTAGCAAGAACCTCTAGTGTTCCGAATGTTCTGTCAAATCCAACTGCGAATGGAGATATGTCTCTCCAGATAGTTTCAAATGTACTATTTACCATGTTTAACTCCTTTTTATGTTAAGCAAGTTTATTAAAATTGTGGACCCCGAAGGCATCCACAAATACTATGTTGGGATTAATCAGCAATTTTCAACTGATTTGCTGAAATAATTTATAATTAAATTGATACAGGATTTTTCTTTGGTGAATCATTGTATGCAAAAAAGATTCTTCATAATTTTTACTTTTTGTTTTCTGGGTGCTTGTGGCGGCTCAGGGAATGGGGTTATCTTTACAGCTCCCTCGTTCACGAATGATTACTCTGTGCTCAGTATTAAGGAAGGTATCCGCAATATCGAAATCATTAATGCTTCGGATACAAACAATAGGGATATAAGCTTCTCAATATCAGACGGAGTAGATCAGGAGTTTTTTTTAATCGATATAAATGGTCAATTGAGTTTTATTGATGCACCTGATTTTGAATCGCCAAGAGATAGCGGAAGCGATAATAAATATAATTTTACGATACAGGCAACAGCCGGTTCTAATAGTTCATCTCTCGATGTTGAGGTGATAGTAACAGATGATATTGAGCCCGTGGCAAATCTTAGTAGCTGGACATTGAATATTTTGCCTAAATCAGTCAATGAAGGTTCAGGAAAGTTAACAGCTACATCAAACAGTGATAGATCTGTGACATTCTCTATCACAAAAGAAACAACTAAAGGAACATTAACCCTTAATAATTCAGTTACAGGTGATTTTAGTTATCAAACACAATCTGGCGTTAAAGGTCCATCAAGCGATTCATTTAAGTATAAAGTCAGTGATGGTTTTCTAGAATCTGAAGAAAAAACTGTAAATATTTCACTGATGAGCGATATTTTGTATGAACATCAATGGCATTTGGACAATACAGGGCAATCAAATTTTGCATCGGAATCTGGAAGTATTGGCAAAGACATTAATACCGATCAAGTAATATCAGATGGATATTCGGGAAAAGGTGTTGTAGTGGCTGTTGTGGATTCTGGCCTTGAGATTACTCATGAGGATCTTAATGAAAACATTGAAGAAAATGGTTCCTATAATTTTGTAAATGATACTACTGATCCTTCAACAACATCGACTGATGGCGATCATGGAACCAGTGTAGCAGGGATCATAGGGGCAAGCGGCTGGAATAATCTAGGTGGTAGAGGTGTTGCACCTGAAGTTGAACTGAAGGGATTCAATCTTCTTAAGGATGGAACAACTGCTAATGCTATAAGTTCACTCGGGGGGTCAAGCTATTCGAACAATGTTGATATTTTTAATTTGAGTTATGGCTATGAAACAACAGCCAGCTTCTTAATTGATTCTGGTATATACAATCAGTTTGTTGATGGTGTAACTAATCTAAGATCTGGAAGAGGAGCTAATTATGTTGCCTCTATTGGTAATGGGTTTTTATCATTTGGTGATGCAAGTTGTAGCGATGCAAATACATATGGGCTAAGCTGTAATAATCCCAGCATGGATCCAGAACATTCATTGCCATATTTAATTTTAGTTGGCGCATTAGATGCAAATGGACTAAAGGCGTCATATTCTACAGCTGGTTCTGCAATATGGATAAGCGCCCCAGGTGGAGAAAGTGGATTAGATCAAAATATTGTGGGTACTGGTTACGGTTCATATACTCCTGGCATAATGACAACCGATCAATCAAGCTGTGATAAAGGTTATGTCAGAAGCAATCTTTCATCATATGAAAATGCATTTGAAAATAAGGGAAATTTTACTCTGAATAGTTCGTGCAACTATACCTCGACTTTCAAGGGATCCTCAGCTGCTGCACCAGTGATAACTGGCATCATAGCCTTATTGCTTGAGGCAAAACCAAATCTTACCTGGCGTGATATTAAGCATATACTCGCAAGTACTGCCAATCAGGTTGACCCTCAAAAACAATCATTGGTGGTTGGAGGATATGTGTCTGAACCAGCATGGACAACAAACTCAGCTGGATACAAATTTCATAATTGGTATGGATTCGGAGCCGTTGATACAGATGCAGCCATAACATTAGCGAAGAACTATACTCTTGGTAGTTTGGGTTCGTTTATTACTACAAATGAGACATCAAGCGGAAATCTGAACAGCACCATTCCAGATAATTCAAATGATGGGGTCACAAACACAATTGCAGACAATAATAACCTTATTGTTGAATCAATAAATATCAATGTATGCTTATCTCATGACCGTCCGAGTGATTTATCAATTGCATTGACCTCACCAAGTGATACAAGATCTGTTTTGCTGCCACCGTTCAATGGATTTAGTAATACAGATTCGTGTTTTAATTTGATCAGCAACGCATTTTATGGGGAGAGTTCAAATGGCAATTGGTCAATCAAAATAGTAGATAAGAAAGTAAATACAGAAGGTACAATAAATAATTGGAAAATAACCATATTTGGAAGATAAAAATGAAAAATATCAAAAATACAATCACTTTAAAAAATTACTCTTTTGTTATTTTCATAATGTCTTTTTCATATTTTGGTTTTGCTCAAAATAATAATTTTTTATCGTCTCATGCTTCTGATCAAATCATTGTTACTGATCGGAACAATTTTAAAATCGTTTCGAATGGGCAAATAAGTAATCGAGGACGGGTTGATTTAAATAATTCAGATATTGTATGGTCTGCCCAATTTGGTGAATATGACATTTATATAGATAAAAACCCTCAGCGAGAGAGTCTTGGTGAAGGTTACCCTACATCAAAATATTATTTGCTTTATGATGATGCCAAGCAAAAAATAGCAATTTTCACAGGTAATATTGTATGTCAACTTAATGATAATGTAGATGCAATTGATATCGCAAACGATTATAACCTTATCTTATCGCACGATTTTTCATCTATAAATCAGGCTTTCTATAATTTTGAAAGTATTGACGGTCTGCAAGTCATGCTCGAACAATTGAGATCAGATTATAGGATCAAAAAAGCTTATCCTGAGATATTAGAAAATTTTAGGAGAGCTCAGTAGGATTTATTATTCGAGCTAAAAAATAAAATAAATATGATAACTTCTTAATCTTTGTTATTTTGTATACAGAAAAGATAAATACGAGGATATTTTGATTATTAAAATACTGAAAAGACTGACTTTCAGCTTAGTATTGATTTCCTTGGTATCTTGTGGGGATTCCAATCGATCTGATTCACTAACCATCGGTACAAATCCTGCTGGTACCTTTTATTATGTTGTAGGTACTGGTCTCTCGAAACTTTTTAATGAATCCTTGGGTGTTAGATCTACTGCGCAACCAGCCTCAGGTTCTGCTGTTTATGTTCCTCTGATTAATAATGGCGAAATGTCCCTTGGATTTAGCACTAGTATTGAAGCTGGTAGTTACTTTAATGGTCAATTGAATCTTACAGAACAGCCTAACTTAAGAGTACTCATGAAATTCTGGGTGATGCCATACGGTTATATGGTTAGAGCCGATTCTGGAATCAAACATCTTGCTGACCTTAAAGGAAAAAATGTTGTTGATGAGCAATCAGCAAACTTGACATTGAGTATTGGTAATAGATTGATGCTTCAGAGTGCTGGTTTAGACTTAAACGACTACAACGCCATTACAGTTGGAGGTCTTCCTCAGGGTATAACTGCAGTTACTGACGGTCTTGCAGATGCTGCGCCCATTGCTCTTGGGCAGGGAAACGTCAGAAAGGCACATGCCACAACACCAGGAGGAATACAGTTTCTTGATATGTCAGATATTGATTCTGTCCAGGATTTTTTTGCAAACCAAAAGAAAGGCTTTAATGCTTATACTGTGTCAGAGGACGATCAACTGCCGGGTGCAAGCGAAGGCCTGATAACGGGTTCGGTTGACATTTATTTGATTTCTTCGGTTAGCATGTCTGAAGAGATTGCTGAGGACATAATCTCAGTTATTGAGAATAATTGGCAGTCACTAGAAAATCAATTTGCCGCTCTAAAAAGAGGTAATCCTTCTATGTTCGTAGATGAAAATCACACAATTCCATATCATCAAGGAGCAGTAAATTATTATAAAAAGAAAGGTCTATGGAGTGACGTTCTTGAAGAAAGAAATCAGAAATTATTGCTCAGCCAATAAGGAATTTAATAATCTCAAAGATTAGATTCAATTTTTCAATAAAAATGATATCTCCATAAATAATGAATTCTGCTTTTATTTCAACCAATCTAAAAAATATCTATATTTGGTCGTTAGTAATTCTTGGAATATTGTGGATATTTGATTTGCCGGTAAGATTAAATATTGGCGTTGTGACGGCAAGCTACATATCAATGATGTTGGCAGTCGCTATTGCTGCAGGTTTTATAATTAGACCTATATCAGATAGTAAATATGCCCCTACAATAGATATTTCATTGGGATTTTTAGCAATAATATGCTGGGGATGGGCTGGTTATAACCATATATCTTGGCTCACTGATCTTGCGAATCGTGGAATCGAGAAATGGTTGCCAGGGGTAGTTGCTATTTTGTTATTAATTGAGGCTTTAAGGAGATATTGCGGTTATGCGATAACAATATTAACCGTATTCTTTATTTTTTATGGTTTTTTTGGTTTTTATTTCCCCGGTATTCTTGAAGGAACAGAAGTAAACCCATCAAGACTAATTCTATATTTTTACTCTGACACCGGCGGCGTACCTGGTTTAATCTTATCAATAGTGTGTTCGATTGTTTTTGGTTTTTTGTTGATGGGTGAGTTATTAAAAATTAGTGGCGCCGGTCAGTTTTTAACAGATTCGTCCTTATCATTGATGGGTCACTATAGAGGTGGTCCAGCAAAAGTTTCCATTGTTGCGAGCTCAATCTTTGGTTCGATTAGTGGTTCAACTGTTGGAAATGTAATGTCAACAGGAGTAGTTAGCATTCCACTAATGAAAAAAACGGGCTTGCCTGGATATTTTGCGGCAGCAGTTGAAGCCATAGCATCAAATGGTGGACAGTTGGCGCCACCAGTTATGGGGGCAACAGCATTCCTCATTGCCGAGTTTCTCGATATTCCTTACATTGAGGTCGTTGTGGCTGCTGCGCTTCCTGCTCTGATCTATTATTTTATTTTATTCGCTCAAGTGGATTTCATGGCAAAAGATAATAATTTAAAAGGATTGAGTCGCGCAGAACTTCCAAGGTTCAGCTTATTATTGAGAACAAGAGGATTGCACTTGGTCCCCATTTTTCTTTTGATCTTTCTGATGTTCGGCATAGGGTTGCAACCGGCAAAGTCGGCCATAATTTCAGGATTCAGCGCCTTTTTCTTTGGGTTGATCATGAGAGAGTCTAAAATAAATAAAGAAAGCCTCAGCTCTTTTGTGAACAGTGTTTCACAGACTATGATACCCATTATTTTAATTGGCGGTGCGGCAGGCATAATCGTTGGTGTCTTAAATATTACCGGTCTAGGATTCAACCTGACATTGGGCCTAACAGAAATTGGTAAAAATTATGGTTTGATTTCAATGCTTATATTAACCGGCATGGTTGCAATAATACTTGGCATGGGTATGCCCACTGCAGCTGTATATATAGTTCTCTCGGTTGTATTGGCACCAGCGGTCATTGAGATGGGTATTCCGGTTTTAGCTGCGCACTTATTTATTTTTTATTTTGGGTTACTGTCAATGATTACACCCCCTGTTGCTGTAGCCTCATTTGTGGCCGCAGGTATAGCCGATGCATCAATGTGGAAAACGAGTTTTACCGCGATGAAACTCGGTATCGCAGCATATTTATTGCCTTTCCTATTTGTTTTCAATGACAGCTTATTATTCAAAGGGACCTGGAAAGAAATACTTTACATAAGCTTAACTTGCTTGGCTTCAGGTTTAATTCTGTCTCATGTGTTAAGAGATAATTTGAAAAGTGGTTTTCGACAAATCCTTTCCAATTGTTTCTATCTTATGTGCTCAATATTAATTGGAACATCAACATTATGGTTGGGGAGGGATTCAAACCTCATTATTTTGGTTTTATTATTTGGTATCTTGTTATTTTACAGAGCAAATAAAAATAAAAAATTAGATGGATAAACAAAATTTAAAAATTAAAATTGGCGATCTAGAATTTAAGAATCCGCTTTTTTGCGGTTCTGCAGAACACTTTATCGAAGAAGCAGGAATAAAAAAAGCAGTTGAAGAAGGAGCTGCTGTTGTCGTTGCCAAATCGACCAATGAAAGTGAAAATGCAAAAACCCAGTTAGACAAAACTGATTATGCTCTAATCGATTCAAGCTTAAATAATATTAGTTGGGGCCTTGGTTCCGATATGAGTACCGGGCTGATTGGCAGATCCGGTCTTGTGAACCTTGATTCCAAGGAATGGCTTAAAAAAATTTCTGAACTGGATAACTGGGCTGAAAAAAAACATTCTTATGTTGCTGCGAGCATAATACCAAGGAACATGGATTCTCTTGAAGAGCTAGCAAAGGAAGCAGATGAATTAGGTATCAGGATATTAGAAATAAATATTGGTGCACCTCATGCAAGTGAAATGAAATCTGAAATAGAGACCGTGACTGAAGAAAAAAAAGTTTCTGAGATTGTAATGACGGTAAGACGAGTTTTTAATGGATCTCTATGGTTAAAACTTGGAAGCACTTCAGAAAATGTTTCAAAACTATGCTTGGCTGCAAAATCATCGGGTGCAGATGCGGTGGTAATGATAGGAAGAATGATGGCAATGTTTCCAGATCTCGATTCAATGAAGCCAACCCTGAGAACAAATGTCGCTTATGGAGGACGGTGGGCGTTACCCATAACCTGCAGATGGTTGAGTGAAAGCAGAAAGATGGTAGGAGACGATTTTCCACTCATAGGAACAAATGGCGCTAGGGATGGCTATGATATAGCTAGAATGATTTTATCAGGCGCTTCAGGAGTGCAAATTACTTCCTCAATATTCACTAATGGGTTCGAAGTTATCTCAAAGTCTCTATCAGAGCTCTTGGAATATCTTGAGACTAAAGATACTTCAGCTAGAGAGCTTATTGGACTGACTGCTGACAGAGTAGAGACCTACGATACACAGAATACACGCCCAGAAATTTGGAAAGAATTCGTACCTAAAGATGCTTTAGATTAAGTGTTATAATAGATAAAAAAAAGGAAAAAAAAAAAATGTCAACAAAAACAAAGCTATACAATTGGGATACAATAGAGGAGGAAGTGGTTAGGCCAGGTGTATCAAGAAAAGGATTTCGTGGCGATCACTTTATGATGGTGATGAATACCTTGGAGCCAGGTATGGAGCTGAATCCTCATTCTCATCCTTTTGAGCAAGCTGTTTATATAGTTCAAGGTAAGGTTCGTTTCCATGTAGGCGATGATGTTCTTGAGGGTGGCCCTGGATCTCTAATTAGAATACCGCCAGATGTCGAACACTATGCTGAACCCCTCGGTGATGAGCCGGTATTAAATTTAGATATTTTTGCGCCCATACGCGAAGATTATCTGCATCTTGTTGAATATCAAGAATTTGAGGAAAACTAGGATCAAATAAATGGCTGAAAAAAGCTTTAAAAAAAGAATAACTAATGGTGATCTCCTAGTTGGAACATTTATAAAAACCCCTAACTATCAAATAGTTGAATTACTATCTTCATGTAATATACCTTTTATTGCTCTAGATGCAGAGCATGCTCCTTTCACAAAGACAGATCTGGATACATGTCTATTAGCTGCTAAGCCAGATACCCCAGTTGTAGTAAGGGTCTCTTCTTTAGCTGAACATGATGCTCTCAGTGTCCTAGACATGGGAGCAAATGGAATTATTTTTCCACATATTAATAATAAGGAAGATGCTGAAAGAGCAGTTAATATATCAAAGTATAAATCTGTTGAATTCAAAAGTGGTCGACGAGGTTTTTCAAATTCATCAAGGTCAGGGCAATATGGTGATGTCGACATAGACCAAATGATCAGTTCTTCCAATAATTCTGTTTCTGTTATTTGTCAGATAGAGGAGGGTAAAGCTGTTGAAAACATTAGTGAAATAGCAAATGTGAATGGAATTGATTGCCTCTTTATAGGAAGAGCGGATCTTGCGGTCACATTAGGTTGTGATGACATAAATGATAAAAAAGTAAATGATGCAATTGATGAGGTTATTGTTGCCGCAAAAAAAGCAGGCATTTCTCTTGGTATATATCTCCCTGATGCCAGATCATTGAATCAATGGGCTGAAAAGGGTTTTTCATTTTTTATCGTTGGTTCCGATCAATCGCATCTAAAATATTCAATATCTCAAATTATTAATAATTAAAGAATTAATTGGATATGGATAATTATCATAAAGCCACTCCTGAGCGAAAAGATTTAATCGAAAAGCTACTTGATGGCGCGATAGATTTGCACTGTCACAGCGGGCCCTCTGTGATGCCCAGATCAATCGATCATATTGAGGTTGCTGAGGAGGCTTCAAAAGTTGGCATGAGAGCTATTTTATACAAAGATCATTATTATTCAGCTTCTCCTATAACAGAGTTACTGAATAAGCATTTTAAGAGCCTTAATGTTGAATTACTCTCTGGGGTGCCTCTAAATAATACTGTGGGAGGTTTTAATAGATACGCTGTCGATCACGGAATAAATCTTGGGGCAAAACTTGTTTGGATGCCAACATTTTCCGCTGAAAATCATATCAAAGCACATCAGGAGGATACTGATTTTGATAAGAAATTTCCGACTACAAAAGAAGCAATGCTTGCACCCACTCCTTTAAAGGTGGTAAATCAAAATGGCAATTTGATTGACGAAGTAAAATTTATTTTAGATTTAATCGCCGAAAATGACATTGTTCTCTCATCAGGCCATTTGCACATTTCAGAAATTTGGGTTCTGTTCGAAGAGGCTATAAAACGTGGCGTAAAAAGATTATTGTGCAATCATCCGACTTATGTAATTGGTGCCACTCTTGAAGACATCAAAGTTTTATCAAGCATGGGCGTGTATATTGAACATTCAATGTGCATGTTCGTGCAAAGATCAAAATATAAGTTTTATGAACCAGATGAACTTAACGATATGATAATTGCTGCTGGTATTGATCAAACAATTCTTGGATCAGATCTTGGGCAAGTTGGAAACCCATCTCCTGTTGATGGTTTTAGGGGTGTTATAAATATTTGTTTGGATTTAGGTTATGCTGAAGAAGACATAAGAAAATTAATCTCGACGAATGCCGCCAAATTGATTGGTTTAGATTATTAACTTCTTTTTGCAGAAATAAAGTAAAAAATTATCCCTGATAAGACTATGGCGGCACTAAAGAGGACTTCCGTAGGTCTACTAGCTACAACAAAATAAAGAGTCCACCCTGTTAATGATAGATAAATAAGAGGTGGCAATGGAAACATTGATGCCTTATAAGGTCTTTCTATATCCGGCCTTAAAAATCTTAAAACAAAAACCCCTGATACCGTTATGAAAGAATTTAAAGCCAATGTAAATCCAGCAAAAACAAGGATCGATTCAAAACTCGAAGTAATTATAAATGCAATAGCAAGCAATGATTGGATTTGTATTGCCATTGTTGGTATTCCATTTTTATTGACTTTGGATAAAAAGCTTAACATTTTAAAATCTTCCCCAATCACATGAAGAACCCTTGGCCCTGCGAGAGTCATCGCGCTGACAGTTGAGATCAAAAGCAACGCAAGCGCTAAACCAGTGAAATTTGCTGCAGATTCACCAAATGCTGCCTTCGAGGCAATATATCCAATTTCAATTTTTCCCTGCATATCCTCCATTGGCGCGACGCTCAAAAATACAAAGTTTAGGAGTATGTATAAGACGCTAACTATCAAGGTGCCAGATAGCAAAATCCATGGGAGCGTTTTTTGTGGGTTATGAAGCTCACTGCTTAAATAGGTTGCGGCATTCCAGCCTGTATAGGCATAACTGACATAGATTAGTGATATTGCAAATGAACCACTAAAGAGCGTATTAATATCATCTTTTGCCGGATAAAATGATATTGGTTGAATGTTCTTTGAAAAGACAAAAGCACCAATGCAGAACAACAGTATTACACTTATCTTCAAGACAGTGAATGACATTTGTAATCCTCCACTTCGCTCTCTGTTACTGGAGTGAATTTGAGCCAAGATAATTATAAGAGCGCATGCAATTGCCTTTCTAGTCCATTCTGTATCTGCCTCAGGAAAAATAGACATTAAGTATGATGAGAATGTAATAGCTGCTAAGGCTGTCGGAGCAGAGAAACCGATTGTGGCAGAGACCCAGCCGGATACAAAACCAGCACATGGATGATAAATTTTTGTTAGGAAGTTATATTCACCACCTGATCTTGGTAGCGCTGCTCCAAGTTCTGCATAGGTCATTGATCCTGAAACAGCAATCAGACCACCTAATGCCCACAGCATCAAAATGGCAAATCCTGATTGTATTTCTAATAGCTGAAAACCAAGACTCGTGAATACTCCTGTGCCAATCATATTGGCTATAACTACTGCGGTAAGGGTGCTGTGATGAAATTTAGATTTCATAATTAATTGAGAGTTATAAACTGCACAATCTTTTTGCAGCTTCTTCTATGACCGAATCGTCTTTGGCAAAACAAAACCTCAGCTTTTGTTCATTTGGGGGGTTACCATAAAAAACTGATATTGGTATAGAGGCAACACCAATCTCTTTGGTTAGTTTTTCGGCGAATATTACGTCTTTTTCTTTGCTTATTTGGCTATAGTCAAGAAGTTGATAGAACGAACCCGCAGAAGGACGAAAATTAAAGTTGGATTTTTCAAGTAAACTGCAAAACAAGTCTCTCTTTGATTCATAAAAATCAGACAAAGTATCAATATATTCAGGATAAGTATGCATGAATTTAGCGATTGCTAGTTGGATTGGCGTGACAACAGAATAGCAAGACCATTGATGAATTAATCTCATTTCATCCGTTAATTTTTTAGGTGCAATACAGTATCCAATTTTCCAACCAGTGGCGTGAAATGTTTTTCCAAAAGACGAGATCACAAATGATCTTGACCAAAGATCATCATGACACGCAAGACTGTGGTGCCTGTTTCCATCAAAAACAATATGTTCATACACTTCATCCGACATTAAATATATATCATTTTTGTTTAATACTTCTGCTAGCTCATCAAGATCATTTTCACATAATATTGCTCCAGTTGGGTTATGTGGAAAATTAAGTATTATAAGCTTTGTTTTTTTATTGATGCTTTCTTTAAGAATCTGCCAATCGATGTGGTAGTCAGGATTTTCTTGGCTCTTGATCAGAGGTACATGCTTAGTTATCCCTCCTGCAAGAATTACTGCCGGTTCATAATTATCATAGGCAGGGTCAAAAACAATCACTTCATCACCTGGGTGAACAACTGTCATAATCACGCTAAATAGTGCCTCTGTGGCTCCATCAGTTACCGTGATTTCATTATCAGTATGGATTTTTCTACCGTTGTATTTCTCTATTTTTTTTGAGATGCTTGCTCTCAATTCAGGCACACCTGACATTGGTGCATATTGATTATTCTCACCATGAACAAAATCACTTACCATATTAAGCAAGCGCTTATCCGGGTTAAAGCCAGGAAAGCCTTGAGATAAATTAATTGCTTCATGCTTATTAGCAAGCTCAGTCATTGTATGAAAGATTGTCGTGCTTGCTTCAAGTTTGCTTTTCATTTTTTGATTGGAATTCTTGATTATTGTATTGAAAGTATAACTAAAACTAAACTCAATAGCCGATATTTTCATGAAAACAATTGAGAAAGTTAACGTTCGGAGAGATAATCTAAATTGTCCGCGCTGGTCTTCCTGCGGCGATTATTTGTAAATTCCGTCAGGCCTGGAAGGGAGCAGCGGTAGCAATGAAATCGGGTGCCTGGTTTTGGCTAGCGCGGATCATTTAATTGAATCTTTCTCAGCAAGAGTTTATTTTGTACACTAAATTGAAATATTAAATTTTTCATACTGAATGGATAGTAAATGAGTTATCTCGCTCTCGCTCGCAAATGGCGACCAAAGCACTTTAAGGATATAGTTGGCCAAGAACATGTGGTTCAGGCCCTTACCAATGCGTTAAATTCAAAGAAAATGCATCATGCGTATCTTTTTTCAGGAACGAGAGGCATAGGAAAAACAACAATTGCTAGAATTTTGGCTAAAGCATTTAATTGCCAAAAAGGCATGTCCGCAGATACATGTGGCGAATGTGGAAATTGCTGCAGTGTTGATGAGGGAAGATTTGTTGATTTAATTGAAGTTGATGGGGCATCAAAAACAAAAGTAGATGATACCAGAGAACTGCTTGACAATGTTCAGTATGCTCCTTCAATGAGTGAGTATAAGATATACATAATTGATGAGGTTCATATGTTGTCTAAGCATTCGTTCAATGCATTGCTAAAAACTCTTGAAGAGCCGCCGCCGCACGTAAGATTCTTTTTGGCGACAACCGATCCAGAAAAATTACCAATAACAGTATTATCGCGCTGCTTGCAATTTCATCTGAAGCATATTTCACCAAAATTGATTATGGAGAGATTGAAGTTTATTTGTGATGAAGAGCAAATAAAATATGAAGATAAAGCATTGGCCAAAATTGCGAGGGCTGCAGATGGAAGTTTACGTGATGCGTTGAGCCTTCTAGATCAAGCAATCGCATTTTCAGGTGAGGAATTAACCGAGGCAAGTATTTCAGATATGCTGGGTACAATTGATAGAAGGTATGTTGAACAATTAATGCAAGCCCTGATTCAAGGAGATCCTAGCTTGCTTATAGATACTATCGAAGACATAGATCAATATTTTCCTAATTACGATAACTTGTTGGTCGATATAGCAGCCATTTTTCAACAATTAGCTGTAGTAAAAATGACCGGTGTTATTAAAAATAATATTCATCAGGAATATGACTTATCGGATTACAAGGACAGTTTTGATCCAGAAGAAATTCAGTTAAATTATCAAATATCAATTATGGGAAGAAGGGATTTGGATTTGGCTCCAAGTCACAAAATAGGTTTTGAAATGTGCTTATTAAGAATGATCGCGTTTAAACCTGAGTTGAATTTAAATAGAAGCATCCAAGTAACAAAAAAAGAACACAAAATTGAGCCAGATGGAAGATCAAAAGAGATAGATATAAACGTTAACAAGAAAGAGGAAACAAGAGAGCAAGAAGAATCAAATAAAAATTTAGATAATGTAATTTGGTCAGACTTAGTTACTGAACTTGAATTGAAAGGAACTTCAAGAATGCTAGCAGACAATTGCGCTCTTATTAAACGGGAGAATAATAAATTCTTTTTGATTTTAGATGAAAAATCTCAACCATATAACAACAAAGAGAGGCAATCGGCATTATCAGAGGCTCTTTCGGCTTATTATGACAAGAAGATTGATGTCGATATAGGTGTCGGTGAATCTAAAAATAAAACACCAAATCAAGAAAAGATAAGAAAGAAAGATGAGATATTAAAAAAAGCGAAGGAAGATCTCGAAGTCGATCCAGGTATTAGAGATATAAAGAGTATATTTTCTGGTGCATCATTCGATTCAGACTCTGTGAAACTAAAAAAATGAGAAATATCCAGGAGAAGAAATGAAAGGCGGAATTGGTCAACTTATGAAGCAAGCACAGCAAATGCAAGAAAAAATGCAAAAAGCGCAAGAAGAGCTTCAAAAAATAATTGTTAATGGTGAATCTGGTGGCGGAATGGTGAAGATATCCATTACTTGTAAAAATGAAATAAAGAAAATAGATATAGATGACAGTTTGTTTTCAGAGGAAAAGGATATGCTTGAAGACTTGCTTATTGCCGCTTTTAATGACGCAATTCGTAAAGCAGATAAGAAATCTCAGGAGAGCATGTCAGGTATGACATCAGGACTGAATCTTCCACCTGGTATGAAGCTTCCGTTTTGAGCAGTCTATGTCTTATTCCCCATTAATTCTTAATTTGATTCAGGCTCTATCCGCCATGCCTGGTATAGGGAAAAAATCCGCTCAAAGAATAGCGTTTTATCTCCTTGAAAAAGATAGAGAGGGCGCACAAACATTATCAATGTCATTATCACAAGCTGTACTAAAGATAAAAAATTGCCAGGAGTGTCGGATGCTGACAGATGATGACCTATGTGTAATTTGTAGCTCAGGTAGCAGAGATGAGAGCACCATCTGTATAGTTGAATCACCATCGGATGTTATGGCTATTGAGGATGCTACTGGTTTTAAAGGAAAGTATTTTATTTTGATGGGACATCTTTCCCCAATTGATGGTATTGGTCCGGAAGAGCTTGGACTATCAAAACTTGAGGATAAGTTAACGAAGGGTTCCATTTCTGAGTTGATAATAGCAACAAACTCTACAGTGGAAGGTGATGCAACAGCACACCTAATATCAGGAATAGCTGCGAAGCATCATATTAGTTGCTCACGTATTGCACATGGTATTCCCCTTGGTGGAGAACTCGAATATGTTGATGGCGGCACGATATCACACGCATTTTTTGGAAGAAGGAAAATGGAGTGACTACATGAGTGGGGCAGGGGAGAATAATGATTGTTTATTTTGCAAGATAGTAGAAAAAAAAATACCAGCTGACATTGTTTATGAGTCTGAAGATATAATAGCTTTCAAAGATATTGAGCCAAAAGCGCCTATTCACTGTTTGATTATTCCAAAAAAGCATATCTCAACAATAAATGATATTGATGGATCAAATAGTAATATCATAGGACTAATGTATGAAGCAGTAGCTCAACTTGCTAGATCTTTCAATGTAGATAAAGATGGTTATAGAGTTGTCATGAATTGCAATAGTAACGGAGGACAAACTGTATATCATATACATCTTCACTTTTTGGCCGGAAGACAACTTAGTTGGCCACCTGGCTAGTAATTTTTTTTGTTTTCTGCAGATTTTATTTTGTTAACAAGTCTTTTGTAGCTCTCGTATCTTCTTTCATTGATTTTCCCTTCAGATACGGCAAATTTAACAGTACATTCTTGTTCTTTTATATGCATGCAGTCATTATATTTGCATTTTAATCCAAAATTATGAATTTCTTTGAATGAAATAGAGGCTTCATTTTCATGGTTAAAATCAGGTAAATAATCACGTACTCCTGGTGAATCAATAATATACCCATCATTCGGGAGATCAATTAAATTAGAATTAACAGTTGTATGTTTTCCTTCTTTCTTAGCGAGTGATATAGATTGTGTCTTTAAATTAGAATATTCAGATAAACTATTGATAATACTAGATTTACCAACTCCAGACTGACCAACAAGTATGGCAGTTTTTTTACTTAAATAGTCCTTTATTTCTGCAAGATTTTTATCTTGTGTTGTACTGCATTCAATTATTTTGTAGCCAATTTTTGAGTAAATAGCCAGATTAGATCGAATTGAATCATCAATCCAATTCAGATCACTTTTATTGCAAATGATGGATGCATCTATTTGCATTTTTTCTGCTGAACCAATATATCTGTCAACAAGAAACCAATCTGGAGATGGCGGCCTGCCTATCACAACAACTATTTCAGATAAATTGGATGCAAGAATCTCCTTGTTTTCATATTTGTTTTTTCTTGCAAGGTAATTTTTTCTAGGTAATATTTTAGTAATTATGAATTCTGGTTCATTATTTCTTTTTTCAATTTCAACAATATCGCCACAAACAGGTTTTAATAGTTTGCCTTGAATTTTAGCTGTAAATAGTTCATTCATATCCGTTCGCACAAACATTCTTCTGCTGTATGTGCTTATGATCTGTGCTTCGTGTTTATCTTTTGAATTCATTTAATTTAATGTATATACCCATGTAAATTACATATAGTTTATTATAATAGGTATGCTGATATGTATTGTTATTTAAATGCACCTAATATTATAGAGAATTCATATATGAGTAATAAATTAACAAATTTGATATGGATAGATCTTGAGATGACCGGTTTAAACACTCAAGAAGACGATATAATTGAAATCGCGACTATAGTAACAAACCAACAACTAGAAATTATAGCAGAAGGTCCTGAAATAGTTATTCACCACACAGAAGAGGTGATGAAAAAAATGGATGAATGGAATACAGATCATCATGGAAAATCTGGATTAACTCAAAAAGTAATAATGAGTAAGACCTCTATGAGAGATGCAGAAAAACAAACTTTATCATTTCTCTCAGAGTATGTTAAAGCCGGAGTATCACCTATGTGTGGGAATAGTATCTGTCAAGATCGTAGATTTTTAGCGAGGCAAATGCCCGAATTAGAGAATTTCTTTCATTATCGAAATTTAGACGTTAGTACAATTAATATTCTCTCTAACATTTGGAATCCGAAAGTTGCAAAAGGAGTTAAAAAGTCTTCAAAACATCGAGCTCTGGATGACGTAAAAGAGTCAATTAGCGAGTTGCTTCATTATAGAGAGACATTTGTGAATATCAGTGAAGATAAAATTAATGGATAAATATCATGCTGAATCAACCAGAAGGAATCGTAATCCAATCCTTGAGATTTTAAAAAAAGAAATCAAAGGATCAAAAAAAATATTAGAAATCGGATCTGGCACCGGTCAACATGCAGCGTATTTTTCAAAAAAAATGCCACACATTTTATGGCAAACAAGTGATCGCTCAATAAATCATGAGCCTATTAATTATTGGGTAAAAAGATATAAATTAAAAAATCTTTTACTCCCTCTAGATATAGAGATAGGAGTAAATGAGAAGAATATTAATGATGTATTTGATTGTGTTTTTTCCTCTAATACTTCACACATTATGAGCTTGGAAAATGTAAAAAGACTGTTTGTACTTGCGGGTAAAACTCTAAATAAGAACGGTAAGTTTTTTCTTTATGGTCCTTTCAAGATTAATTTCGAGTTCACAACAAAAAGTAATGAAGATTTCCATGAAAAGTTAAAGACAGAAAGAAAATTGATGGGTTTAAGAGATATCGAAGAGCTTGATAATTATGCCATAGAGAACAATATGCAAAACCATGCTTTTTATGAAATGCCTGCCAACAATTACTTGTCTATTTGGAAAAAAATGCCCGCATAACTAATTTCTTAGAGCTTTTTTCCGGCAATTGCCATCCATGTTTCTATTACTGTGTCTGGATTCAGTGACATGCTTTCTATATTTTTTTCCACTAGCCACGCTGCAAGATCAGGATAATCTGATGGGCCCTGACCGCATATGCCAATATACTTTCCGTTCTTTTGACATGCATCGATTGACATTTCGAGCATTTTTTTAACAGCTTGATCTCTTTCGTCAAAGATATCTGAAACGAGACTGGAGTCCCTATCAAGTCCCAGTGTAAGCTGAGTCATATCATTGGATCCTATCGACATTCCATCAAAAAATTCTAAGAACTCATCCGCTAATATAGAATTTGATGGTAATTCTGACATCATAATAATTTTTAAATCACCATCGCGTTTTAAATCATTTTTAGCCAGAAGATCAATGACTTCGCTGGCCTGTTTTACCGTCCTTACAAATGGAATCATGAGTTGCACATTTTTCAATCCCATTTCATTTCTAACTTTTTTTATTGCCTCGCATTCAAGATCAAAGCAATCTCGCCAATTTTCTGCAACATATCTCCCGGCACCCCTAAAACCAATCATTGGGTTTTCTTCATTAGGCTCAAAGTTTTCACCACCGATTAAATTAGCATATTCATTTGATTTAAAATCTGACATTCTCACAATAACGGGTTTCGGCGCAAAAGCAGCAGCAATTGTTGAGACACCTTCGGCAAGTTTATCAACAAAAAATGACACAGGATCATGATATCCTCTCATCTGTTCATCAATTTGAGTTTTTAGTGATTTGTTCATGCTGTTGTACTCAATTAAAGCCTTTGGATGTATGCCTATCATCCGATTAATTATGAACTCTAGTCTAGCCAATCCAACCCCATGATTAGGTATTGATGAGAAACTAAATGCTCTATCGGGATTGCCAACATTCATCATTATTTTTACAGGAATATCTGGCAATGAACTGACATTGATATGAGTCTCTTCAAAATCGAGTATCCCATCATATATGTAGCCTTCATCACCTTCAGCGCAGCTGACTGTTACCGCACTGTTATCAATTATATTCTCAGTCGCATCATTGCATCCTACAACGGCTGGGATACCTAGTTCTCTTGCAATGATTGCAGCGTGACAGGTTCTACCGCCTCGATTTGTAACTATAGCGGACGCTTTTTTCATAACTGGTTCCCAGTCAGGATCAGTCATGTCTGATACCAATACATCACCAGACTGAATACGATGCATTTCATTTACATTTGAAATTATTTTTGCAGTCCCGCTACCGATTTTCTGTCCAATACTCCTGCCAGAAGTCAGCACAGTAGATTTTGTCTTTAGGGTAAATCTATTTACTGTATTTCCTGACCTACTTTGAACTGTTTCGGGCCTTGCTTGAAGAATATATATTTCACCATCGGTTCCATCTTTTCCCCATTCAATATCCATAGGCCTATCGTAGTGCTTTTCAATGATTAGAGCTGATTCTGCAAGTTTTGTTATATCTTTGTTAGAGATGGAGAATTTCTTACTATCCTCTTCATCAACATCGACTATCTTTACAGTCTCACCCAATGAATCACTCTCACCAAGAACCATTTTTATGGATTTATCACCAAGTGACTTTCTTAGAATAGGATAATTACCATTTTTAATAGCTGGTTTATAAACATAGAATTCATCGGGATTTACCGAACCTTGAACCACTGTCTCTCCAAGACCGAAAGAGGATGTAATAAAAATGGCATCCCGAAATCCTGATTCCGTATCTAGCGTAAACATTACACCAGAAGCTCCAACATCACTTTTTACCATTTGCTGAAAACCTACTGATAGAGATACATCAGAGTGTTCAAACCCATGATGAATGCGGTAGGAAATAGCTCTGTCTGTATAAAGTGAAGCATAGACATGATGCAAGGCATCAATTAGATTGTCTAATCCGACAATATTGAGATAAGTCTCTTGTTGACCTGCAAAAGACGCATCTGGAAGGTCTTCAGCAGTAGCAGATGATCTAACAGCGAACGCAATTTCCTTTCCATTGGTTATCTCAGACCATTCTTTTTCAATTTCTCTTCTTAATTTATCAGATATCTCAGTTTCAAGAATCCATTCTCTTATTTGAGTTCCTTTTTTTGAGAGTCTTTCTATATTTTCGACGTCAAGATTCTTGAGGGCATTATTTATTCTTTCACCCAAGTTCTCTTGATCGAGAAAATCCTGAAATGCATATGATGTAGTTGCAAATCCTCCAGGAACCTTGATATTTAATTTTGTTAAGTTACCTATCATTTCACCAAGCGAGGCATTTTTCCCGCCGACAAGTTCAATGTCCCCCATTTTTACATTTTTTAGTTTTTTTACGTAAGGTTTAGACATATTTATCTTGAGTTAATAGGTTGGTAATTAGACAATATATTTTGGTTAAAAAACTTGAGTCATGTTATGCGATATATATATTTTCTCTCAGATCAAACTGGCGTTACTGCTGAAACATTAGGTCACAGCCTGATCACGCAATTTGATTATCATGATTTTCAACAAGTGACTTTGCCATTTATAGACAGTGAAGACAAGGCAAAAGAAGCTGTTTTAAGAATAAATTCTGAAAACCAGAATTCTGAATACAAGCCAATCATATTTTCAACACTTGTAAAAGAAGATCTCCGCCTGATAGTAAGAGAAATTGATGGCTTAATATTAGATATATTCGACGTCTTTATTGGGCCCCTCGAAAAAGAACTCAATCAGAAGTCAGTCAGAAAAACTGGCCTCGCTCATGGTATGAGTGACACAAAAAATTATATGAAAAGGATTGAAGCAACAAATTTTGCGCTATCAAATGATGATGGTGGTGTTATAAAGCATTACGATATGGCTGATATTATTCTCACTGGTGTATCAAGATCTGGAAAAACACCAACATGCTTATATCTAGCTATGCAGTATGGGATATATGCTGCAAATTTCCCCTTAACTGAATATGATCTTGAAGATGTTGTAATCCCAAAATCATTAGAGAGTTTTAAAGGAAAATTATTTGGTCTGACAATTGCGCCTGAGAGGCTAAGGCAAATTAGAAAAGAGAGACGCTCCTTAGGCAGTTATTCTTCAACAAAGCAAATAAGTTACGAAGTGAGACAAGCTGAGAGAATATTTAAAAAAAATAATATCAAATTTATAGATACGACAGAATTGTCGATTGAGGAGATTTCAGGAAAGATTCTTGAGGAAACCGGTATCGAGAGAAGATTCAGACAATGATTCTTGATCATGAAATTGTTCCTCAATCTATCGCTGAGCCTAATTCTTTTGTTGGATTAATGACGTTGTATGAAAGTAATTATATAAAACTAAAATACCTCTTTCCTAAAATTAGGCAATACGATGCCGATAGGTCAATTAAGTCATCCTTCGGCAATGAAATTCATCTAGGTATAAATAAAAAAACAAAATACACAATGATTATCACTATGACTTATTCTTTTGAGGAAAGCGAAATCATTGAATATGAGCCAAATCTGACAATAAAAATTTATTTTGATTCTCGTTCAGCTGAAGTCATTAGTATTGGCAAATTAAGCAATAAAAATAAATTAAGAGACATTACTTATCAAAATAAAAACATAATAAATCAGTTATGGAGAAGAAATATCATACTGAATAAGTGGCTAGATTATATAATTGATTGTGACTATTCAGTTTAGGTATATTTATTCAACTCTTTTGGCCATTTGATTTGATTTACTGTCTGAATTATTCAATTTAACAAGATCGGTGGCGATGGCGGCAGTTTCATTAAGGTTGATATCGCGGTTCTCATTTTCCTCCTCAGCTACATCATTGTTATCTGCTTTAATTCTTATTTTATCGATTGCCTCTTTTCTTTCTTCTCTTACTTCTCTCTCAGACATTCGTTTATTTAAGTTCAATGACACAGTAGTTTGTTTTCTATATCGGGATGATTCTTCTATATCTCTCAGAAGAAATATTAGTTCTGGATCTGTTTTTCTTCGCTCTGTGTGAAGTTCTTTTAGCTGATTAATTGAATCTTCCATCGGTTGATTTTTCTTATATCTCGAGGGCTTTATCTTGTCCCATGGAAGCGCTGTGTCTCTGGAACTTTCTCCGGTATTGTCAATATCAATATATGATGGTAATTCAATGTCTGGTATTACCCCTCGATTCTGTGTGCTCTCACCAGTTACTCGGTAGTATTTACCTATAGTTAAAGTTAATTGCCCTAATTCATCTTGATTTCTTCTTACATACTGATCTAGGGCGTACAGATTTTGAACCGTGCCTTTCCCATAGGTTTGTTGACCAACAACTACACCTCTTTCATAGTCTTGAATAGCGGCAGCGAAAATTTCGGAAGCTGAAGCACTGTAGCGATTTACAAGCACTATCAAAGGTCCGTTGTAAGCTGATCTGGGAACTGGATCAGGATCATCAAGTCTGCTGATTCTTCCGTTAGCATTTCTAAGTTGAACTACTGGACCATTGTCGATGAATAAACCTGTTAAAGCAGTCGCCTCTGTTAAATGCCCACCTCCATTATTTCTGAGATCAATTACAAGTGCATCAATTTCATCTTTTTCAAAATTGCTCAGTAGTCTCTTGACATCACTTGTTGTACTAGTGAATTCTTCATCGCCACTTTTTAATGCTCGAAAATCTCTATAGAAGCTAGGAATATCAATTACTCCTATTTTAAACTTTTCCTGCTCTCTCTGGGTTTCTATAATTTTACTTTTTGCAGCCGACTCTTCCAGTTTAATCTGCTCTCTTGTGAGCTCGATAATGCTTTCTGTTTCGCCTGGATTAGAATCTCCTGGAAGAATTTGTAGTTTAACGACAGTATTTTCAGGTCCTCTTATTAATTGGACAACATCGTCAAGACGCCACCCAATCACATCTGTCATAGTCTTATCTTCACTTTGAGATATCGCTGTTATTCTATCCTTCGGTTTTAATCTCCCGTCAATAGCTGCGGGACCACCTGGAATGATATTTACAATAGATACATAATCATCCTCTATAGAAAGTGATGCTCCAATTCCAAAATAAGAGAGGCTCATCTGAATCTGGTATTCTTCCGAGTTTCTCGGTGAAAAATAACTTGAATGTGGGTCGAGCGAATGCACCGCTGAATTCATGAAGGTTTCAAATATATCATCACTATTTATTTGATTAAGCTGCTTGGAAAACCTCTCATATCTTTTTGTTAGTATTTCTTTTGTTTCATCCCAAGTCTTATCGTTAAGGATTAAGCTAAGAGCATCATTTTTGACTCTTTTTCTCCATATTTCATCAAGCTCGGCAGATGTTGTTGGCCAATCAATGTCAGATCGATCGAATTTAAATGATTCCTGTAGAGTAAAATCAGGTTCTTCTTCCAAAAGTGCCAGTGCAAACTCCATCCTTTCCGAAGCTCTTTTTCTATATGTATTGAAAATATCATAAATAGGGTCAATAGCATCAGAGCCGAGCATATCGTCTATTTTAAAGCGATATATCTCAAAGGCATTGATTTCATCTTGAGTGAAATAAGATCGATTTTCATCAAGATTTTCGATGAATTTTAAAAAAATTAAAGAGGATAGTTTGTCATCAACCTTAGTGTGATTGTAATGCGATCTCTCTATGAATCTTTCTACAAGAGCACCTATTTTTTCATGTTTTTTTTCGGGTTGAATAGTTTGTTCTATTAAGTTTTCCCCACTTAAAAGTGATGAACTCAAGAAACTCATGATGACAAGCATCAATGCTTTATTTGCTAATCTGAAGTTTGTATTTATTTTTTTCAAGCTATTATACTTCTTATTATTTGAGGATCTTAAAAGTAAATTTGGCGATAAGAAACACCAGATAAGGCATTATCAAAATAAACCAAGATTGAGGATTACCACTTAGGAGAAGTTCATAATATCTGCTATAAAAACCCATAAAGCCGTTTCCTGAGTATTTTCCAAAAATAAAATCATTAACTGCAAATAGAGCTAATGGTTGAATGAATAAACCAAAAGATAGCAGAACAAGAAGCATTATTATATTAAATTTCATCTCTCATCCTAATAAGAAAAATTCTAGCTTGGATAATATGCTTTTATTAAAATCATTAGCTAACCCGCCAAAAACACCTTAAGTTGATCAGATAGACCCTTACATGCTTTGGATTGCGTCCTTGCAAATAATGGGATTGGAACAACTATGGCTGGCAAAAAAGATGTGCCACTATAATCTGCACTAATATTACCCTCATTTCTTGAGTTCTCAATATCCCACACAGTTGCCTCATATTTCGAATCATTTTGCCACCACGCGAAACCAAAACATCCTGCTCCGGCTGGACCTAGGGCGCACGACATAGTTCCACCACCACCAGCGCTGTCAGTGTTTCCATCAAGCCAAACAATATATTTAATATCTGCATTTGAAATCATATTAGAAACTTTACTTCTTGCCAGAAGTCTTGCTAGACCATCGGTATCTGAGGGAGCCGTTCTTGGTTCAAACCATGGAAATAGGGTATTTTTGAACTCATTCGTTGGGACCACCCTGATGGATGATGAGCCTGAACTTACATTTGAGCTGACACATTTGATAAAGTCAGTTTCAGTATCATTACCAAGATGATAGCTTTTGGCCAAAATTACTATACCTTCTCCTTCTGAGATACCTGTATTACCAATTCTGTTGTCTTCGATTCTCGCGGTTACACAACCTGAAAGATTGATTAGAGTGACTAGGAATATAATTTTTATTGTCAATAGAATAAGATTTTTAAAAGTTATTATATGCATATCTAATTTATTGAGATGATTTAAGGGGTTTCAATCACAGGCCTAAATTTCCTGATTTTTCCATTTGTAAGATTATCAATGCTGCCGCATCACGCATGGCCAGGACCGCAGCTTTTCCCAAATCTTGTTCGTCAGCGAAAATCGAAGTAGAGGTTTTGCCGTAAGAACTTATCGGCCAGTTAATAATTTCAGAGCCAGAGTTATCATAGATCTTCATACGGTAACGAATCCAAACAGCGAATGTTTCGTCTTGGCTCTGCTCAGGAACAGAAAACTCGATTGCGTCAATACTAGGTCTTATAACAAAATCATAACTCATTAGTGAGTCGTCGTGTTCTTCTCTTTCATCAACCTTTTTAAAATAAGAGGTTAATATTTTATTAAATAGCGTTTTATTTGAATCTGAAAAATCAATTTTCCATGATTTCCTTCCAATAACTTTTTCCTCATGGATGAAGTTATCAAAAGTCTCTGGATATATTACAGCGACATGAAAGGGAGATCTATCTATCAGAAGCTCTGGAATTTCTGGATTCTTGATAACAA
>CABYDR010000003.1 GCA_902517795.1 uncultured Woeseiaceae bacterium
GCCAGATCGTATAACAATTCGTGATTGTCTAAGAAAATTACAGCAAGAATATCAGTTGAGAAATATTGAGTTAATTGAGGTGGCTTCTGGTTATCGTATCCAAGTTAAGTCAGAAACATCAAAAAAGCTGGATAAATTATGGGAATGGAGGTCACCAAGATATTCACGTGCATTGTTCGAAACACTTGCTTTAATTGCATATAAACAACCAATAACTAGAGGTGAAATTGAAATGGTGAGGGGTGTTTCCGTGAGCAGCAATATCATTAAATCACTAATGGAGAGAGAATGGATTTACATTACAGGACAAAGAGATGTGCCAGGTAGGCCTGAAATGTTTGGTACCACAAAAATCTTTCTTGACTATTTTGGTCTAAAGAATATTAAAGATCTTCCTCTACTTGAAGATCTTTCTGATTGGGACTCAGTCAGAGAAAAACTGGGGATTCCGGAAATTGAAGCTAAAAATATTAATGAAAATAGCAAACCAGAAATTAATCCAATATTAAATAATCCACAAGAAGTCATTATTGAAGATGATGAAATTGATGAAAATGACGTTTCAATGAGGAGTGCGCTTGAAATATCCGATACAAACTTTGATGATTTGATTGAAAGTGAGCATACAGATTTGCAAGATCCTTCAAATGATATCAGTGATGATGCAGATACAGTCAAAACAGAATAAATCAAAAATCATTAATTTATGAGGTTACAGAAATATCTCGCTTCCATGGGTTATGGATCCAGACGCAAAATTGAGGGCTGGATTCAAGACAAGCGTGTTAAAGTCAATGGAAAATCTATTGAGTTAGGTTACAAAGTCAAAAAAAATGATAAAATTTCATTAGATGGCAAACAAGTCATTTCAACTAGAATAAATCAATCTCATAAACACATTATTTACAATAAGCCAGACGATGAGATATGCACCCGTGATGATAAGAAAAAAAGAAGAACCGTTTATGAATCTCTCCCAAAACTATACAAACAAAGGTGGATTTCTGTTGGTCGACTCGATTTGACAACAACTGGATTGCTTATATTTACAACTGATGGAGATCTAGCAAACAAGTTAATGCATCCTTCATCTGGCATTATCAGAGAATATATAGTTAGAATTTTTGGTAACCCAACAAGCGATGAAATTAATATATTAAAAAAAGGGGTCCGACTCGATGATGGCTTGGCTAGATTTAATAGTATTAATCAAATTTCAAAGAAAAAAAAATTAAATTCTTGGTACAAAGTAGTCATCTCTGAGGGAAGAAATCATGAAATTAAAAGGATGTGGGATACAATTGGTTACAGAGTAAACCGTCTGATGAGAGTAAGCTATGGTCCGATTGTTTTACCAAGAGCACTAAAAAAAGGAAAATTCAGTCATTTAAGTAATCAGAGCGTCCAAGATTTGTATGATTATATAAATGCTTTGGGTGAAATTTAATATTGGGCATCTAGGCTCATATAATTTGAGCCGATACTTTCATCGCTGAGAAAGTATAAGTATGGATGTAAAATATCCTCTGGATTTTTTAAATGATCTCTATCTTCTGCGGGGTAGGCCTGAAGCCTCATTTTTGTATTAACGGCTCCTGGATTTATTGTGTTTACCCTCATTTTGATATGGTCATTTTCATGAGATAGCATTTGACTCAAAGCTTCAATTCCAAACTTTGAGACACCGTAAGCCCCCCAAAATGGTTTTGCTATTTTTGAAACATTACTTGAGGTGAAAATTACAGATGGTGAATCCGATAACTTTAATACCCCAAACAATGCTTGAGTCAGAACGAATGGCGCTGTTAGATTTACATGCAATACTTTCTGCCAGACCTCAGGCTTATATTGCTCAATCGGTGTTTTGTCACCAAGAATACCAGCGCAGTGAACTAACCCATCGAGTCTATTAAAGTTATCGTGAATATCTTCAGATAATTTAATGTAGGAATTTAGATCTGCAATTTCAAAATCTAAAAGGGCTATGGAAGGCTTTTGGCATTCTTTGTCAGCTGCAATATCATCAGACAGTAATTCAAGTTTTTTTTTGTTTCTGCCATGTAAGATAATTTTGGCACCCAATTTTGCGGTTTTTTTTGCTAGTGCCTTTCCGATCCCGTCGGTTGCACCAGTAATGAGAATAATTTTGTTGTTTAGTTTAAAATTAATATTTGATGGTATTCTATGAATTGATTCTTTCATTTTTATTCTTTGTTAGGCTTTCTCGTAGTTACATCAATTTGATTTAGTTTATTCAAGGTTTTTTTTGGGTTTGCACCAAGCTCTTTAAATTTTCGTGCACCGGGAAGAACTCTGCTCTCAAGTGAGCTTATGGCTTTATTGTAATTTTCAACACTGCTGGATAGTTGGTTGCCAAGTTTATCTATATGATTTACAAATGCAAACAACCTAGAATGAAGATCTTCCGCAAGCCTTCTAATTTCCTGAGCATTATCAGCAAGACTGTGTTGTCTCCACCCATAGTGAATCGCCTTGAGCAATGCTATAAAACTTGTGGGAGTTGCAAGAATGACCTGATTAGATAAAGCAAATTCAATTAATTCATTATCTTCATTTAAAGCTGAGCTCAAAAATTGATCGCCAGGTATAAATAAGATTACGAAGTCTGGGCTATTTTCAAATTGATCCCAATAATTTTTAGCTGACAACTTTTTTATATGATCTTTTACATTTTGAGAATGTTTTTTAAGGAACATTTTCTGTTTATTTGTATCTGATGTTTCCATCGCATCAAGATATGCTTTTGTTGATGTTTTGGCATCAACAACTAATTCCCGCTTATCAGGCATTTTTATAATCATGTCAGGTCTAATAGTTGCATCTTCAGATTTTGTATGGACCTGTTCACCATAATCACAATGCTCACTCATTCCAGCGAGTTCAACTAATCTTTTCAATGTAATTTCACCCCATCGACCCCGTACCTCTGGGCGTTTGAGTGCATTTACCAAATTATTTGTTTCATCAAATAAAGATTTATTTGTCTTTTGCATTTCCTGTAATTGAGCTTTAATTCCGCCATAAGCTTGACTTCTGGATTGCTCAAGGTGTGAATTTTGAATTTGAATCTTATTAAGCTCTTTCTCAATTGGACTGATTAAACCTTGAATTGCACTCTCACGTTTTTTAAGTTCACTTTTAGAGATTTCTTGATGTTTACTTAAATTTTCTTCAGCTAATCTAAGAAAATTTTCACTATTTTGTTTTAGCGATTTATTAGATATATCCTGAAATGCTTCTTTTAGTGGTGATGAAGCCGCATCAATTGCCTTATTTCTCTCGCTCTCTAGTTCATCTTGATGTTTAATTTTCAAGTTTAGAATTTGATTTTCTTCTCTAAGTGTTGAATTACTCCTGTTTTTGAGTAGGAGGGTGCAAATTACACCAAGTATTAAACCGAAAACGAATATTGTTATATCTGAAAAAAACATTTAACTATCTATAGTAATCCTTTTGTTATTATTTTGTTTAATGCTAATGGAGAATTCGCTCTTATATCAGCATTCCATGATTTTGGATCATCTTCATCTTTAATATACCCATAATCTGCAGAAACGGTTTTCATATTGGCAAGCTTACCTGCTTCAATATCTCTTTTTGCGTCACCCACGTACATAATATTAACTGGTTCGATATTCATTAATTTACTTGCAATTAATAAAGGCTTAGGACTTGGTTTTCTGTCTCTCAATGTATCACCACAAACCACAAAGGGGCAGTATAACTCTAAATAATTTAAAAGTTGTAATGTCATTCTAGTTGGCTTATTGGTTACGATCCCCCACATGAAATGATTATCTTCAAGAAAAACTAATAAGTCATCTAGATGAGGGAATATTACTGATTCATTTGAAAGATTCTTTTCATAAATATCCAAAAATTGTGATTGAAGACGCTGTATTTCTTCATCATTTTCGCCTGGAAAAGCAAGATTAATTAAGCCAATTGAGCCATCAGATACATATTTTCTAAGGGTTTTATCTGATATTGGATTATTTGTATGATTATTATCAAGAACGGTCTTTAGTGCGTAAATCATATCCGGAGCCGTATCAATGAGCGTTCCATCTAGATCAAACAAAACAGCTTTATTGTGTTTTTTATTCATTACTTAATTTTTTAAAGCACATTATGTAGTTAACATCGAGGTTTCTTCCAAGTGAGTAGTTTTTTGTAAGGGGATTGTAGTGAATGCCTGTACTGTCGATTAATTCCAAGGATGTAGATCTTGACCAGTTATTAACTTCTGAAGGTTTAATAAATTTATCATATTGATGCGTACCTATTGGGAGTAGGTTTAGAAAATGCTCAGCACCAAGAATAGCAAAAATAAATGATTTTAAGTTTCTATTGATAGTTGAAAAAAACACTAAGCCGTTTGGTTTGAGTAAGTCAGAGCATGAATCAATTACCTTACTTGGATCAGGAACGTGTTCAAGCATTTCCATGCAGGTCACGACATCAAAAGATTTTGGTGATCGCACTGCTAATTCTTCAACTGTTATATTTTTGTATTCTATATCTTTTCCTGATTCTTTCTTGTGTATATTTGCGACTCTTAGTACATCAGGTGCCATATCAATTCCTGTAACACGTGCCCCAAAATCAATCATTGATTCAGATAAAATCCCGCCACCACAACCTATATCCGCAACATTGCAATTATTAAGATTGATATTTTTTAATATAAAATCAACCCGCAAAGGGTTAATTTCATGCAATGGTTTGAAATCACCATTCGGATCCCACCATCTCGAGGATAAACGATTAAATTTATCAATCTCATTACTATCTACATTTATTTTATCCATATTAGATAATTACCTTAGAAACCATTTATAAGTATATGAAATATATATATTATATATTATATATTTATGTCTTAATAATTCAATATTTATGATGTCACTTCCATGTAGTTATGATACTATATTGTGTGTTGTTTAATCAGGTTTTTATCATAGATTAACCTGTTAAAACACCAGAAAAAACTTAGATGTTTGCCTATTAATATAAAAAAGTTTTTGAATTTTTTCATTATGAAAGATCCAGCAAAAGAAATACTGTCAGTCAGTCTTGAAAAGGAAATGCAACAGTCCTACCTGGACTATGCCATGAGCGTAATTGTAGGAAGGGCGCTGCCTGATGTCAGAGATGGCCTAAAACCAGTTCATAGAAGAGTTTTATACGCTATGAAAGTTCTTGGAAATGACTATAACAAACCTTATAAAAAATCTGCCCGTGTTGTAGGAGATGTAATAGGTAAATACCATCCACATGGCGACACTGCTGTATACGATACAATAGTGAGAATGGCTCAGTCATTCTCTATGAGATATATGATGGTTGATGGTCAGGGCAACTTTGGTTCAATTGACGGCGATTCACCTGCTGCAATGAGATACACAGAAGTACGAATGGCAAAAATTTCGCACGAAATACTTGCTGATCTAGACAAAGAAACTGTGGATTTTAACGAGAACTACGATGGCTCAGAATCTGAGCCATCTGTGATGCCAACAAAATTTCCAAATTTACTAATTAATGGCTCCTCTGGAATAGCAGTTGGGATGGCGACAAATATTCCACCTCATAATCTTTCAGAAGTTATCAATGCATGCTTGGCGATGATAGATAACCCTGCCATAGAAATAAAGCAGCTGATGGAGCATATTCCAGGACCAGATTTTCCAACAGCAGGAATAATAAATGGTGCACAGGGTATCCATGAGGCTTATGCCACAGGAAGAGGGCGTGTTCATATCAGAGGAAAAGTTGATATTGAGCCAATAGGTAAAAAAAATAGAGAAGCAATAATCGTTAAAGAGTTACCTTATCAAGTCAATAAAGCACGATTAATTGAAAAAATTGCCGAATTAGTTAGAGATAAAAAAATTGAGGGTATCACTGAATTAAGAGATGAGTCAGATAAAGATGGAATGAGAATAGTGATTGAGCTTCGCCAGGGTGAGGTCGTTGATGTTGTGTTAAATAATTTATACAAACAAACGTCTCTACAAACCGTTTTTGGAATCAATATGGTTGCTCTGCATGATGGTCAGCCCAAATTACTTAATTTGAAGCAAGTGCTCGAGGCATTTATTTCTCATCGACGTGAGGTAGTTACAAGAAGAACGATATATGATCTCAATAAAGCAAGAGATCGAGCACATATCCTGGAAGGTCAGGCTGTTGCTCTCTCAAATATTGATGCTGTAATTAAACTAATCAAATCATCACCAACACCTGTTGATGCAAGAGAAGCTCTACTCAAAAAATCCTGGAAACCAGGAACAGTAAAGAAAATGCTGAAAAATTCTGGCAACACTGAAACTTCACCTAAAAATATAGCTGGGAGTTTTGGTATGTCACCAAAAGGTTACAAACTATCACCGGTCCAGGCACAAGCAATTCTTGATTTGAGACTTCATCGTTTAACCGGTCTCGAACAAGAGAAGATTATTGAGGAATACAAAAAAGTTCTCGAGTTGATCAATGAATTCACAAAAATTCTCTCGCACACTGAAGTGCTCATGGATGTAATAAAAAATGAATTACATGAAACTCTATCCGAATACGGTGACTCTAGATTAACTGAAATAAATAATGACTATACAGATCTGGTTGATGAGGACTTAATACCTGACGAGGAGGTTGTAGTGACGCTCTCCCATAGTGGTTACATTAAATCTCAATCGTCAGATACTTATCAAGCTCAAAAAAGAGGTGGGAGAGGTAAATCCTCCACAAAAATGAAGGATGAGGATTTCATAGATAAAATTTGGGTAGCAAATACTCATGACACTCTTCTTTGTTTTTCAAGTAAAGGGAAACTGTACTGGTTGAAAGTTTATCAAGTGCCAATGGCCAGTAGAGGAGCGAGAGGCAAGCCAATTATCAATTTGTTGCCACTTGAGGATGGAGAGAAAATTAGTACCGTATTGCCAATAAGGGAGTTTGATGACGATTCTTTTGTTTTTATGGCCACCAGTGATGGAACTGTAAAAAAGACTCCCTTAAAATTATTTTCAAAACCAAGATCTTCTGGAATTATTGCTATCAACCTTAAAGATGATTATTTGATTGATGCGGCAATAACAAATGGAAAAAAGGAAGTGCTCCTCGTAGCCAGTAATGGAAAAGCAATAAAATTTAATGAGAACGATGTAAGGGCGATGGGCAGGACTGCTCATGGGGTGAGAGGCATGAGGCTCAAAGATGACCATAAGGTGATAGCTTTATCTATAGTCAATGAAGATTTATTGCTAACAGCAACCGAGAATGGTTATGGAAAAAGAACATCAATAAAAGAATTTTCGACTCAAAGAAGAGGTGGTCAGGGTGTTATCGCAATTAAAACATCCGACAGAAATGGGCTAACGATAGGGGCGATTCAAGTCTCTGATGATGATGAGATTATGCTGATTAGTTCTAATGGAGTTCTTATAAGAACTCCAGTTGACGGAATTTCGATAGTAGGAAGAAATACCCAAGGCGTTACCTTAATTAAGTTAGTCGACGAACAAAAATTAGTTGGGCTTGCAAAAATAATTTCTATTGATGAAGACTAAGTAAACCCAAGTTTATATGAGTATATCAAGCAAACTTGTTCATAATTTTTCAGCAGGACCGAGCGCTCTTCCAAAAAAAGTAATTGAAATTATTAAAACTGATTTTCCTAATTGGAATCAATCGGGTATGTCCATAATTGAAGTCAGTCATCGTAGTAAAGAATTTGTAGGCGTTGCACTTCAAGCAGAGAAGAACCTTAGAAAGCTTCTCAATATTCCTGACAATTATCATGTATTGTTTCTTCAAGGAGGAGCTTCATTGCAATTTTCGATGATACCCATGAACCTTTCAAAAAGTAATTCTAGTGTTGATTATGCAATTACAGGCTCTTGGGGGAAAATGGCCGTAGCAGAGGCGAAAAAATTTACGAAAGTTAATATCGTGTGCGATTCTTGCGCTTCAGGTTACACCTCTATCATTAATGAGAAGGAGTGGATAAAGAGTGAAGAAGCTGATTATGTTCATATTACTTCAAATGAGACAATTGCAGGTGTCGAGTATCATTTTGATCCAGAAACGAATGGAGTACCACTGGTAACTGATGCCTCAAGCACTCTTTTATCACGATCTCTTGATGTTGATAGATATGGATTGATATATGCCGGTGCCCAGAAAAATATAGGCCCCGCTGGTTTGACTATTGTTATTATTAAGAACAGCCTAATAAAAAACAATAAAGCTAAAATTCCAGCATTACTTGATTATAGAAACTATCTAGAAAAACAGTCTATGTATAATACCCCGCCAGTTTTTTCATGGTATGTGGCTGGATTAGTATTTGAATATCTCATTAATCTGGGCGGTCTTGAAGTAGTCGAAAATATAAATATCAAAAAATCGAATCTACTTTATGATTTTATTGATAGGTCAGATTTATACTCAAATCCAGTTGAGAAAAGCTGTAGATCAAGAATGAATGTTCCTTTTTTATTAAAAGATAAAGATCTAGAAAATACCTTTTTAATTGACTCTCTTAATGCGGGTTTAGCTAATCTCAAAGGTCACCGTTCTGTAGGGGGAATGAGGGCTTCGATATATAATGCAATTGAGGTGGAAGCTGTGCAGGATTTAATTTCTTTCATGAAAGATTTCGAACAAAAGTATGGATAAAAGATAATGTACAAAGTAAAAATTTTTAATAATATCGCAACTTCGGGTCTAGAAAGATTAGATTCAAATAAGTATCAAATAATAGATGATTTATCAAAATCCACATCAATTGTTCTTCGCTCACATAAACTCACAGAGGATAATATTCCTCTATCAATTGATGCTATTGGGCGCGCTGGTGCAGGTGTAAATAATATCCCAGTTGATGCGATGAGCGATAGAGGTGTCCCTGTTTTTAATGCCCCTGGCGCTAATGCCAATGCTGTAAAGGAACTTACGATAGCTTCTTTACTAATTGCAGCAAGAAATATCTGTATAGCGAGAGATTATGTACGTTCATTGGATCCACAAAAAATTGATATAAAAAAATCTGTAGAAGCTGGAAAAAAACAATTTGCAGGAATTGAGCTTCCTGGACGAACATTAGGTGTAGTTGGTCTTGGGTCTATTGGAGTAAGTGTCGCCAACTCAGCACTTGCACTTGGTATGAAAGTTGTTGGTTTTGATCCAAAAGTCACAATCAATAATGCATGGAAGTTATCTTCAGGAGTTCAGAAGGTTGAATCACTGGAAGAAATATTTAAAAGATCAGATGCTGTAACAATCCATGTTCCTTTGATTGATGAGACTAAGGATCTGATAAACTCAAAAAGTATCAATCTGCTAAAAAAAGGGTCAATTTTAATTAACTTTTCAAGAGCAGGAATTGTGAACACAGAAGATATTTTACGGTCACTTGATAGTGATGGATTGAGCTGCTATGTCTGTGATTTTCCTGAACCAAGTATCATGTTTCATGAGAAAATAATCGCACTTCCTCATCTTGGCGCATCTACTCATGAAGCTGAAGAAAACTGCGCCATAATGGTCATTGAAAATTTAAAAGACTACCTTGAGAATGGCAATATTAACTATTCAGTAAACTTTCCAGAGGCAAATATGCCAAGGAATAGTGCTTATCGACTTACAATTGCAAATAAAAACATACCAAACATGGTTGGACAGATTACAGCCATATTGGCAGCAGAAAATCTCAATATTGAGGATCTTCTGAATAAATCCTCAGGAAGTCTAGCCTACACAATAGTGGATGTTGATAAAGAGATATCAAATGATGTTTTGGGTAAAATATCTGATATTGATGGTATTTTGAGGTTAAGATATCTTGGTATTTAATTAAATTAATAATTTTATTATCAAATACAATATGTTAGCTTTGCTTCTTTTACTGAAATCAAATTATAGATATGAGCAATAAAAAAGAAAACACAAAGCCTATAATCCTTCAAAAAACTAGGGATAAAATTGATTCAATTGATGAAAAAATACAAAAATTAATCAATGAAAGAGCTTCACTCGCAAAAAAAATTGGTTTAACAAAAGAAAAAAACGGATCATCAACTGATTACTATAGACCTGAACGAGAAGCAGATGTTTTAAACTCAGTTCAAAAAAGAAATAAAGGACCTATTCATAATGAGGAAATGGTTCGTTTGTTTAGAGAGATTATGTCAGCTTGTCTTGCGCAACAAGAACCCTTAAAAATAGGTTTTCTAGGTCCTGAAGGCACGTTCACGCAAGCAGCGGTTTATAAACATTTTGGTCATTCTGTAAAAGCGCTCCCATTTGGCGCCATAGATGAGGTGTTTCAAGAAGTGGAGAGCAATGTCGCTGATTTTGGTGTTGTCCCAATTGAAAACTCTACAGAAGGGACAGTGAATAATACTCTAGATATGTTTGTCTCATCACCGCTAAAGATTTGCGGTGAAGTAGAGCTAAAAATCAATCATCATCTAATAGGAAAAATGGGCAATATTAGAAACATTCAGCGCATATGTGCTCATGAACAAGCCTTATCACAGTGTCGAGGCTGGATTAGAGAGCATCTCAGAGACGTTGAATTAGTTGGAGTAAGCAGCAATGCAGCTGGCGCAAGAAGAGCGAGAGATGAAGATGGAACAGCAGCTATTGGAAGTGAGATTGCAAGTGATATCTATGATCTTAATATTCTTACAAAAAACATTGAAGATCGTCCAGACAATGCCACAAGATTCTTAGTTGTTGGCAGAAATGTAATTTCCAAGAGTGGCAATGATAAAACCTCAATCCTTATTTCAAATGATGATACAAAAACTGGGTCTGGAGTTCTCTATTCAATGCTAGAGCCATTCTCCCAGAATAAAATTAATATAACCAGAATAGAATCCAGGCCGTCTCATAAAAAAAATTGGGATTATGTATTTTTTCTTGATTTGGATGGCCATATAGATGACCCAGTATTAGCAAGTTCACTTAAATCAGTCGAAAAAAATTGCTCATTATTTAGGGTGCTTGGGTCATACCCAAAAGCAATTGATTAAAACAACTCAAGAATGAATTTTTACATAGAACCATCAGAAAACCTATCAGGCGAAATAGAGATTCCTGGTGACAAATCTATATCTCATAGGGCCGTAATATTTGGCTCTTTGGCTAGCGGTGTCTCTGAATTTACAAATTTTCTTTCTGGCGAAGATTGTCTTGCGACCTTAAGCGCATTTAAAAAAATGGGTGTCTACACTAATTTGAGTGATGATAAACTCATAATACATGGTGTTGGCATAAATGGTCTCAATAAAGCATCTGAGGCATTGTATCTAGGTAATTCAGGAACATCTGCTAGATTGTTGGTCGGTTTATTGGGAGTACAAAAATTTGAATCCACTATTGAGGGTGATAAGTCACTCAGCGGAAGACCAATGAATAGAGTGCTGGATCCACTTGGAAAAATGGGTGCTAATATCCAAAGCAAGAATGGAAAACTTCCCATTCATATCAAATCAGTAAATAAGGTATCAAGTATTAACTATTCACTGCCAGTAGCAAGCGCACAAGTTAAGTCCTCACTAATTCTTGCTTCGATATATGCTGATTCTCAATCTAAAATTAAAGAGAAATGGGTTACTAGAGATCATACTGAGAGGATGATGAAGTCAATGGGTTACCCGGTTTCAGTTACCGATAAGATTATTTCAATGGAAGGCAAGGGAAAATTAAATCCAATTAAATTAAATATACCAGGAGATTTTTCTTCATCTGTATTTTTAATTGTTGCTTGTTTGATAACTCCTAATTCATCAATACTAATAAAAAATGTTGGTATTAATTCAACAAGAGTAGGTTTTCTTCATATTGCAAAGATGATGGGAGCGAACATTCATATACACAATAAAAGAATGGAGGGCTATGAATCCTTAGCTGATATTAATGTCAAAACATCATCACTTCAATCAATTCAAATTGAAGACAGTGATCTCGTTTCTCTATCAATTGATGAGTTTCCCGCTATATTTATTCTTGCTGCAAACGCAATTGGAACGAGTACATTCAAAGGCATTAAAGAATTGAGAGTCAAAGAGAGCGACAGAATATCCTCAATGGCAATAGGTTTAAAGAAGTTAGGGATAAATACAGTTGAGTTTGAAGATGGTATACAAATTGAAGGAGGAAGACTTGATGGAGGTAATATTGAATGTTTTGGTGATCATAGGGTTGCTATGTCTTTCGCTGTTGCTGGCGCTTCAGCTAAGAATGCGATAAAAGTCAATAATGTTGAATCTGTAGATACATCTTTTCCTTCTTTTTTAGATTGTATTAAAAAAATAGGTATTTGCGTTAACACCAACAAGGAATAATATAATCAGTAAAAATACAATTCCAATCATTACAATCGATGGGCCAAGTGGGTCTGGGAAGGGAACTATTTCAAGAAAATTAGCTTCGATTCTATGTTGGAATATTCTTGATAGTGGCGCAATCTATCGTGTAGTTGCTTTCTGTGCGAAAGAAAATAACCTTCATATGTCAGATGAATTGAATATTAGAAAGCTCATTAAAAATACGACCATAATATTTAAACTGGATAGTTCGTATAAACAAAAAATAATCATAAATAGAAAAGATGCAAGTGAAGATATTAGATCAGAAGAGTGTGGTACCAATGCCTCAATAATTGCAAAACACGAAGGAATAAGAAACGATATGATCGCTCTTCAGAGGCATTTTTTAAAAAAACCAGGATTAATTGCTGATGGAAGAGATATGGGTACAGTGGTATTTTCTGACTCAAAAATGAAGGTATTCTTAACTGCTGATATAGATGTGCGTGCTAAAAGAAGATACAAAGAGTTGAAAGAAAAAGGTATAAATGTTAGCCTAGCGGCCGTTTTAAATGATATGAAGATACGTGATAAGCAGGACAAAGAACGTAAACATGGTCCTTTAACTATGGCCCATGATTCGATCTTAGTTGACTCAACGAATAAATCGATTGATATAGTTGTTTCAGAGATACTCAAATATTACAAAAAAATGTATTAATTTAAAGCTAAGCATAAACCTGCCAAACAGGATATTTGGTAATTATTAATAACCGTTGCACTCAATGGATTCTATGCAGCATAAAAGAGGTCATCTCAGGATCTCGGGACAGTAAATCATGACAGAATCATTCGCTTCATTATTCGAAGAAACCTTCGCAAGTCAAACCATCAAAACAGGCACGATCATTAAAGGCACTATTATTGCTATTGATAGTGAATTTGTAACTGTGAATGCAGGACTAAAATCAGAGGCTATTATCCCACTCTCTCAATTTGGGTCAGAAAAAAATGACATTAACATTGGTGAAGAGATAGAGGTATCTTTAGATTCATTTGAGGATGGATTTGGTGAAACGAAATTATCAAGAGAAAAAGCACTTAGGGCAAGAAGCTGGATAAATCTTCAAGAATCACATGATGAAGATAAAGTTATTAACGGTTTTATTAGTGGACGAGTTAAAGGTGGCTTTACTGTTGAGATTGATGGTATTAGGGCTTTTCTTCCAGGTTCACTAGTTGATGTAAGACCAGTTCGAGATCCCTCGTATCTTGAAGGGAAGACAGTAGAACTCAAGGTTATTAAAGTAGATAAGCAGAGAAATAATGTTGTTGTATCCAGAAAAGCTGTTGTAGAGACTGAGTATAGCGAAGAAAGAAGTCAGCTACTGGAAAATATAAAAGAAGGCTCAAAAGCTAAAGGGATCATCAAAAATTTAACTGATTATGGAGCTTTTGTTGATTTGGGTGGCATCGATGGCCTTCTTCATATAACAGATATGGCATGGAAGAGAGTTAAGCATCCATCAGAATTAGTCAACATCGGGGACGAAATAGATGTTGTGGTACTCAAATATGAAAAAGACAAACAAAGAGTATCATTAGGAATGAAGCAACTTGGCAAAGATCCATGGCATGAAATACAAGATCGTTACCCGTTACAAAAGAAACTGAAAGGTAAAATTACAAATATTGCTGATTATGGATGTTTTGTTGAAATCGAAGAGGGTGTCGAGGGTCTGGTGCATGTTTCTGAGATGGATTGGACGAATAAAAATGTCAATCCGTCAAAAATAGTTGTAGTTGGTCAGGAAGTTGAAGTGATGGTCCTTGAAATTGATGAAAGTAGAAGACGAATCTCACTTGGGATAAAACAATGCCAAACAAATCCATGGGCAGAGTTTTCATCAAAGGTAAGTAAGGGTGACCGTGTGTCAGGTCAGATTAAATCAATCACTGACTTTGGTATATTTATTGGATTAGATGGAGGCATTGATGGTCTTGTTCATCTATCTGATATTTCATGGGATAACACCGATGAAGAGTCAATAAGAAATTATAAAAAAGGACAAGACATAGAAGCAATCGTACTCGCAATAGATACAGATCGAGAGAGAATATCATTAGGAATCAAGCAATTAGATGATGATCCTTTTTCTAATTGGATAAGTGAAAATCCTAAAGGTTCTATTGTTAAAGTGAGAGTGTCTGAAATTGATAGCAAAAATGTAACTGTGAAAATTACAGAAGATATTAGTGGAATAATTCATATCTCAGAATTATCAGTTGAAAAAGTTGATGATGCCAGGTCATTCGTAAAAATTGATGAAGAGCTTGAAGCTAAAATTATTTCAATAGATAAAAAAACAAGATCAATTTCACTTTCCATCAAAGCTAAGGAAGAGCAAGATGAAAAAATTGCATTAGATAGTTATCAATCAGACTCTTCTGCTATATCATCAGGCTCAACAACATTGGGTGAGTTATTAAAAGAAAAAATGGAAGACAAATAATTATTTGTATGATCATCTAGAGTAGTTATAATTAAAATTAATACATAAGATAAATGTATAGATAAATGGCTACTACAAGGTAAATATTGAAAATGACAAAATCTGAAGTTATTGAAAAGATATCAATAAAGCAAACGCATCTTCCAGTAAAAGATGTTGAACTATCAATTAAGCACATCCTCACCCTGATGAGCGATACATTATCAAAAGGAGATAGAATCGAAATTCGAGGCTTCGGAAGCTTTTCGCTTCACTACAGGCCATCAAGAATTGGTAGAAATCCTAAAACTGGTGAATCTGTTTCCTTGTCAGAAAAATATGTCCCACATTTTAAACCTGGAAAAGACCTCAAGCAAAAGGTTAATAAAAGTAGGGAGCATTCAATTCAAATTCAATCAAGTTAATAGTTATGCAAAAAATTTCAAAAACTTGGCAATCATCAGTAAAAACAATGAATTGATAACATCATGATTGTGAGGTTCATAGGAATAGTCTCTATTGTTTGTGTTTTTATTCTGGTCATATGGTTTAATTTTCTCAATCCTGAAATTATCTCGATTAACTTTAATATTTTTCAATTTACATCTAAAGCAAGTATAGTTTTCTCACTTATATTTCTTTGTGGATGGTTTTTTGGTATCACCTGTTGCTCTTATTACATTTTCAGATTATTAAATGAAAAAAGAATTTTATCATCAAGATTAGCCTCATATAAGAATGAAATTACTTCATTACGAAAAAAACCATTAGATAATGCCAACTGAATCAACTTTTATACTAGCCTCTATTTTTATTATCCTTGCTGCAACTGGCTGGGCTCTTGGATATTTTGGAGAAAGAGATGACCAGCCACCTTTAAATATTGACTATCTTAAGGGTCTCAATTTTTTGCTTAATGAACAGACTGATAAAGCAGTTGAGCATTTTTTAAAGATGGTAAGAGTAGACAATACTACGATCGAAACCCATTTTGCTCTCGGTAATTTATTTAGAAAAAGAGGTGAAGTAAATAGAGCGATAAGAATTCACCAAAATATTATTGCTAGACCTGATATATCATGTGAACAAAGAGATCAGGCTTTTTATTCTCTTGCCAAGGACTATCACCATGCTGGGCTTCTAGATAGAGCTGAGGTTCTCTTTAGGCGATTGTCAGTGGATTCACTCTTTCAAACACAATCACTATATTCTTTAACTGAAATTTATGAAATAGAAGGAGAATGGAAAAAGTGTATTAATTGTTCCGAAAAATTAGCAAAAGTTACAAGAAAATCCTTCGACCTCCAAATCTCACATTATCTTTGCGAGCTCGCAGAGATTGCAGTCACCAATGGTGATGTAAAAAAAAGCTTAGAATTTATTGGCTCTGCAAAAAAATTAAAAACCATGACCCGGAGAACAGATCTGGTTAAAGCAAAATGCGAGAAACTAAGAAAGAGGTATACAAATGCAATAAAAATATACAGGGATATAATCCAAAACAGCGCTTATTTAATTACTGAAGCGCTTCCAGAGCTTGTAGATCTGCATGAACAATTAATAAGTTTAGACGAACTCAATGAGTTTATTAATAAAATAAGACAAAGTAATCAAAAATTGTCCAGAGATATAGGATATACAGTCATAATTAATAATATATATGATGTATCTTCGCTTAATGATTGTGTAAATAGTTATATAGAAAATGATAGTACCTTAAAGGAGTTTCTTGGTATCTCGCATGATAAAAAGGATAAGCTAAAGATAGAAACTATATCTTTAGACAGGATAAGGCTTAGCCTTTCTAAATTGGCCCGCTCAACATCAAGATATCAGTGTGAATCATGTGGCTTTTCAAGTCAGAAACTACTTTGGCTGTGCCCAAGTTGCAAACAATGGGAGACACAGAGGCCTTTTTCGAATGTTCAGTTTGATTCAATACTTCAGAGGATGCCATTAATAAGTGATTAGATTATTGAGAAGATGGCTCCCCGGGCCGGACTCGAACCAGCGACAAATTGATTAACAGTCAACTGCTCTACCAACTGAGCTACCGGGGAATATATCTATAACTTGAGTGGAATTCTGATTCAGCAACTAATACAAGTCAAGCATTGAGAGAAATTATTAATAACATAAATTTATTCAATTGCTTTAGTTATTCGATCAGTTGCTTTTTTCAATTCAATCATTGAGCAAGCGTATGATAACCTAATATAACCTGGAGCACCAAAAGGTGTTCCTGGTACAACTACTACACCAGCTTTATTAAGAATTAAAGCCGCAAGTTCGATATCATTTTTAAGATTATTTGATTGAATTGCTTTGTCTACTCTAGGAAATGCGTAGAAAGCTCCATCCGCATTATTACACTCAAACCCTGGTATTTTATTTAGCGCTTTTATAATAAAGTCATTCCTTTTTTTTGTATTCAATTACCATATTTTTAACACAATCTTGACTTCCATTTATAGCTTCTGTGGCTGCAATCTGAGATATGCTAGATGGATTTGATGTTGACTGACTTTGCACTGTTTTCATTGATGTAATAATTTCTCTCGGGCCACCAGCGTATCCTATTCTCCATCCAGTCATTGCGTAACATTTTGAAACACCATTTATTGCTACAACTCTTTTGTTGAGCTCAGGTACAACAGTACCGATGTTGTAAAATTTAGATTTTCCCCAATGAATTTTTTCATAAATATCATCGGAAGCAATAATTACATTTGGATAGTTAAGAAGAACATCTCCAATCTCAATTAACTCTTTTTTTGTGTAACAGCTTCCTGTTGGGTTTGAGGGGCTATTTAAAAAAATTAATCTAGTTTTATTATTTAGTGAATCTTTAAGCATTTTGGGCGACATTTTAAAATTACTTTCTATGCCTATGTCAATAAACCTAGGTGTAGCATCTGCAATTCTTACCATGTCTGGATATGAAACCCAATAAGGACTTGGGATTATAGCTTCATCACCATGTTGAAGAAGCCCCATACAGAGATTAAATAATGTTTGCTTCGCACCACTTGAAACAATAATTTGATCATAATCATAGATTAGGTCGTTATCTTGTTTGAATTTATTTATAATTGCCTTTTTTAAAGTTAATGTGCCGTCAATGGCTGTATATTTTGTATGTCCATCTTTAATAGCTTTAATAGCAGCTTCTTTTATATGGAGGGGGGTGTCAAAGTCTGGCTCACCTGCACCAAGACTGATTATGTCCTTTCCTTCTTCTTTTAATTTTGCGGCAAGATTAAGAACAGCACTTGTTGCTGAAGGTAATACTCTATTCATTCTTTCAGAAACTTGATGCATTTTAACCCTTTAAATAATTATAATGTTACGACAACAAAAAGCTCCAACCAAGAGAAAAGATCATAAAAAATATTTTAATTTTGATTTGGTTTCAAAATATAAACCAGCTGGTGACCAGAATAAAGCTATAAAAGAATTATCTAATGGTTTACAAGAGGGCCTTTCTAGGCAGACACTGCTAGGTGTTACAGGTTCAGGCAAAACATTTACAATTGCAAATATAATTCAATCTACACAAAGACCAGCAATTATTCTTGCTCATAATAAAACTCTAGCTGCTCAACTTTATGGAGAAATGAAAGAATATTTCCCACACAATTCTGTTGAATATTTTGTATCTTATTATGATTATTATCAGCCTGAAGCTTATGTTCCAAGCTCAGATACATTCATAGAAAAAGATGCTTCAATAAATCAGCATATTGAGCAGATGAGATTGTCTGCAACTAAAGCAGTTATAGAAAGGTCCGATACAATTATTATTGCTACAGTTTCAGCAATATACGGCCTAGGTGATCCCGACGCATACTTCAGTATGGTGTTGCACCTTTCTGTTAAAGAAAAAGTTAATCACAGAGAGATACTCAGGAAATTAGCAGAGATCCAATATTCTAGAAATGATATCAATTTTTCACAAGGAAATTTTAGAGTAAGGGGCGACATAATTGATATTTTTCCCGCTGAATCTGAATTAGAGGCTGTTCGTATTGAACTATTCGATGACGAAATTGAAAGTATTTATCAGTTTGATCCTCTCACTGGAGAAATAACAAAAAAACTACCAAGGGTTACAATTTTTCCTAAAACTCATTATGTAACACCTAAAGAAAAGTTATTAGGTGCATCAGAAAAAATAAGAATTGAATTACAGGAGCAATTAAAATTATTTAAATCACATAATAAGCTCCTTGAAGCTCAGAGGCTTGAACAGAGAACTTTACATGACTTAGAAATGATAAGAGAGCTTGGTTATTGTCAGGGGATTGAGAATTACTCCAGATACTTATCTGGGAGAAATGAAGGAGAGCCTCCACCATGCTTGCTTGATTATATTTCCGAAAATGCAATATTGTTTATCGACGAAAGTCATGTAACTGTCCCTCAAATTGGTGGAATGTTCAAAGGGGACAGATCCCGTAAAGAAACTTTGGTTGAGTATGGATTTAGATTGAAATCAGCTCTTGATAATCGCCCACTAAGATTTGATGAATTTGAAAGTCTTGTACCAACAACTATATATGTGTCAGCAACGCCGGGAAAATACGAAGAAAATATGGCGGAAAAAGTTATAGAACAATTAGTCAGACCGACAGGTCTAGTTGATCCGGTAATAGAAGTTCGTGAAGCTCAAAACCAGGTGGAGGATGCTCTCTCTGAAATTAACGATCGCGTGAATCAGGGTGATAGAGTTCTTATTACAACTCTTACAAAAAAAATGGCAGAAGATCTCACCGACTATCTCTTTGAATATGGTGTCAAAGTGAGATATTTGCATTCTGATATTGGTACAGTAGAGAGAACAGAGATAATAAGAGATCTCAGGTTAGGTGTATTCGATGTTTTGGTTGGAATTAATCTTTTGAGAGAAGGGCTTGATATGCCAGAGGTTTCTTTGGTAGCTATTTTTGATGCTGATAAGGAGGGATTCCTAAGATCAGAAACATCACTAATACAAACAATCGGACGTGCAGCAAGAAATATCAATGGTAAGGTCATTCTTTATGGAGATAAAATTACTGGTTCAATGATGCGCGCAATCAATGAAACAGAAAGACGAAGAAACTATCAAATAGATTTTAATAAGAGAAATAACATAATTCCAAGGTCAATAAAAAAAGGTGTTCCGGATATTCTCGATTCAAATTATGCATTACCGCTAAAAAAACAAAAATCTAAATATTTCAATCTAGAGATTTCTGAATTATTAAAGGAATCAAATAAATTAGAAAAAAAAATGTTAAAACATGCAAGAGATCTGGAATTTGAGGAAGCGGCAAATACTCGAGACGAGATAAAAAATATTAGAGAACATTTGAAAAAGTTATAAATTTTAAGATATAAGAGTTGCTGATATTTTGATATTATTTTCAGTATTAAATAACTAAGAAATTAAAATATAAGAAATGGGCGATTAGCTCAGGGGGAGAGCGCCACGTTGACATCGTGGAGGTCGGTGGTTCGAGACCACCATCGCCCACCAATAAATTATTTATAGCTCTGAAATTAATGGATTAAACCTTGTTTATCTAGTCTTTCATCTATAAAATTCGTTACCTAATTTATCTTATTAACATTGTGGGAGGATAAAAGTATCGCATCGACAAAAAGAGTAAGGCGGAATGAAGAACTTAAGTGTGATGAAGTCAGAGTCATTGACTCAAAAGGAGAGCAAGCAGGTGTTATGCCTCTGATTGAAGCAATAAAAATGGCCAAAGATGAGGAGCTAGACTTAGTTGAAGTTTCACCAAATGCATCTCCCCCTGTATGTAGGATAATGGATTTCGGTAAGCATCTATTTTCATTAAATAAAAAAGGACAGATTGCCAAGAAAAAAACTAAGAGAACTCAAGTAAAAGAGATCAAATTTCGCCCCACAACTGATACAGGAGATTACAATATCAAGTTGCGTAAATTAAAAGAATTTCTTGAAAATGGAGATAAGGTAAAAGTCACGCTGAGATTCCGAGGAAGAGAAATGGTTCATCAAGAACTTGGCGTTCAGTTGATGGAGAGGGTTAAGGATGATCTAGATGAGTATGGTACCATTGAGCAACATCCTGAAATGGAAGGTAGGCAGATGGTTATGATTTTGGGACCAAAGCGAAAATAAAAAGGTAGAAAAATGTCAAAAATGAAGACAAATCGTGGCGCAGCAAAAAGATTTAAAAAAACTGGAAAAGGCGGATTCAAAAGATCTCAATCTCATCTTAATCATATTTTGACTAAGAAAAAGTCAAAAAGAAAACGTCAATTGGGACTAACACAGCAAGTTTCTGAAGCAGATAAAAAAAGTGTTAAACGTATGCTTCCATACAGCTAATTAGGATATTAAAAATGGCTAGAGTAAAAAATGGTGTTATAGCTAAAGCAAAACACAAGAAAATATTAAAAAAAGCAAAAGGCTACTATGGAGCTCGTAGTAAATTATTTAAGACTGCAAAACAAGCAGTAATTAAGGCCGGCCAGTACGCCTATAGAGACCGCAGACAAAGAAAAAGACAATTCAGAGCATTATGGATAGCACGTATAAATGCAGCATCAAGAACCCAGGGTTTATCTTACAGCAATCTAATCAATGGAATGAATAAAGCAAACATAACCATAGATAGAAAGGTATTAGCAGATATTGCGGTTAACGACCCTCAAGCATTTCAGGCTATAGCGCAACAAGCAAAGTCAGCACTAACAGGATAATGGTCAATCGCAAAATATGCTATAGTATTTGATGTCTATTAGATAGTTTATGCAGTGATTTTGTGAATAAAGTAAAAGAAATCTTAGAGAAGTCATTAGAAAAAATAAGTAACGCTGCTTCAATCGAAGACATCGAAAATATTAGAATTGATTTCATCGGCAAGAAAGGCCTATTCACAAATGAGCTTAAAAAGTTAAGACATTTGCCAGCCAATGATAGGCCTTTATTTGGTCAGGAAATAAACAAAGCTAAAAATGTTTTTCTAACAAATCTCTCATCTGCAAAAAATCAACTAGAAGGCAAACTATTAGTAGACTCGCTTAATGTAAAACCTATTGACATATCACTTGCGGGATCTAATTCGTCCAAGGGGAGCAGACATCCAATATCTTTGGTTAGAAGTAAAATCGAGCAAATTTTTAAGAGTTCTGGATACAAGATTAAGATAGGCCCAGAAATTGAAGATGATTATCATAATTTCACTGCATTAAATGTTCCAGAGAATCATCCTGCAAGAGCGATGCATGATACGTTTTATTTTGAGGGAAAAAAACTATTGAGAACGCATACTTCGCCAGTTCAAATTCGTTCCATGATAGCAGATGGTGCACCCATAAGAATTATTGCACCTGGAAAGTGCTATAGATGTGATTCTGATCAGACGCATACACCTATGTTTCATCAAGTTGAGGGACTAGTAATTGACGAGAATATTAGCTTTGCAAATTTGAAAGCTGTCCTTCATGAGTTTGTTGAAAGCTTTTTTGAAAGAGAGATAAAATTAAGATTTCGTCCGTCATACTTCCCGTTTACTGAACCATCCGCTGAGGTTGATATCCTCTGGGAGAATGATGAATGGTTAGAAATATTAGGATGCGGTATGGTCCATCCAAATGTCTTAACTAATTCGGGGATAGATCCAGAGAAATACAGTGGCTATGCATTTGGTATGGGTGTTGAGAGACTTGCTATGCTTTATTATGGGGTGAGAGATCTCAGAACATTCTATGATAATGATGTAAATTTTCTTAAGCAATTCTCATAAAGTTAAGGTAAAAGTAAATGAAATTTTCCGAATCATGGTTAAGAGAAATAATTGACTTAAACCTTAATTCCAGTGAACTTTCGCATAAACTTACAATGATAGGCCATGAGCTTGATGAAATTTCAAATGATGGATTATCAATTGAGGGCATTATAATTGCTGAGATTGTTGCTTTTAAAAAGCACCCAAATGCTGATCGCTTAAGCCTGTGTAATGTAAATATAGGTTCCAATAGAACCATTGAAGTTGTATGCGGCGCACCTAATGTTCAGGTAGGTCTGAAAACAGCTTTTGCAAGAGTTGGCCAAATCCTTCCAAATAAAATAAAAATCAAAAAATCTAAAATCCGAGGAGTTACTTCCAACGGAATGTTGTGTTCAGCATCAGAAATTGACCTAGGGCAAGAAGATGACGGTATACTCGAGCTTCCCGCTGACGCGCCAGTTGGGGTAGATCTCGGAGCATATCTTAACCTACCTGATAATATCCTCAATTTAGATTTAACCCCGAATAGAGGTGATTGTTTTTCTCTGATAGGTTTGGCCCGTGATTTGAATACGGAACCTAAGAGTAAGTTAAATTATAATTTTAGAATACAAAATAATATTACTTCAAAAGTAAAATGCAAAGTTAAAACACCTCATCCTGATATTTGCCCAAGATTTGCATCACAAGCAATCGAAGGTATTGATAACAAATCCATAACACCAATACAATTGACTGAAAAACTTAGAAAATCTGGTATACGAGCAATCAATCCGGTCGTAGATATTACTAACTATGTGATGCTTGAGTTGGGACAACCTCTTCATGCATATGATCTCGACAAGATTACTGGTGTTGTCAGTCCAAGATATGCAAAGAATAACGAGACACTGCAATTATTAGATGGAAATACAATCAAACTTAATAAAAATACGATTGTAGTATCAGATGAATCTGGCTCAATAGGGTTAGCTGGTATCATGGGCGGTAACTCAACATCCGTTTCTGATAAAACTACTTCAGTTTTTTTTGAAGCGGCTTTCTGGCCACCAAAATTCATGTCAGGAAAAGCGAGAGAATATGGTATGCAAACTGACGCATCATTGAGATTTGAAAGAGGCGTAGATCCAGCGTTACAAGCTTTTGCTGTTGAAAGAGCTACACAACTTTTGCTGTCAATTACAGGTGGTAAGGCAGGGCCAGTTGATGACATAAAAAATAAAAAATATTTACCCAAAACAAAATCAATTAGATTGAGACAATCTCGTTTATATAAAATACTTGGTAAAAAAATACCCAAATCTGAGGTTGAAAGAATCTTTAAAAAGCTAGGTTTTACAATAAATATTGAAAAAGATTCCTGGAAAATAATTGCTCCTTCATACCGATTTGATATTAATATCGAAGATGACTTAATAGAAGAGATTGCTCGTATATATGGTTTTGAAAATATAGAGCGCGTAACAGAATCAATTACGATGCCAATTTCACCCATTGGCTGGTCTGAATTAAATAAAGATGCTGTTTGTGATCATCTATGCGTAAGAGGATATCATGAAGCTATAAATTACAGTTTTGTCAAAAAAGACATTGATAATCAAATATCTGGGCAGGAATCAAAATTAGAACTATTAAATCCAATTTCAACTGAAATGGCAGTAATGAAATCTTCTCACCTAGCAGGCTTGCTCCAAACTCTTAAGAGGAATCTCTCAAGACAAAATAATAGAATCAGATTATTTGAAATAGGCAATGTATTTAGCGGGGATATAAAAAATCATAAGGAAGTCGAAAAAATTGCTGCAATTGCGATCGGACCCATTGAAGAGGAAAGTTGGAACTCAAGAAATAGTGACATTAGTTTTTTCGATTTAAAGGGAGATCTTGACTCATTATTATTGAATAATAATGAAAAAGACTTTTTTAGCTACGAAAGCAATAAGGATAATAAAAATTTTCATCCAAGCTATTCTGCGGTCATATATAGAAAGGATGAAATAATAGGTGTAATTGGAATGCTAAATCCAATCCTTACTAGACATTTTGATATCGCTGAAGATGTTTATTTTTTTGAAATTGACTATAAAAAGGCATTCAAGAGGTCGTCAATAAATGCAAAATCTATTTCGAAATACCCGCAAATTAGACGAGATATATCCATTGTAGTGGATTCTCATATTATATCTTCAGAGTTAATTGATGCAGTGAAAAAAATTAAACCATCAATTATCCAATCTGTGAATGTCTTTGATATATATGAAGGAAAAAACATAGAAGAAGGACGAAAAAGTATCGCTTTAGGCTTGATTTTGCAGGAAAAATCACGCACCCTAACAGATGATGAAGCAGATGATATTATCAAAATGACTTTAAAATTATTGCAAAATAAATATTCAGCTAAATTGAGAGATTAAAATATGGCATTAACAAAGGCTGACATAGCCGAATCACTCTATGAGGAACTCGGGCTCAATAAAAGAGAAGCCCGTGAGCTAGTAGAAATTTACTTTGATGAGCTAAAAGAAGCACTATCAAATGGAAAGCAAGTTAAATTATCTGGCTTTGGTAATTTTGATCTTAGGGATAAAAAAGAAAGACCTGGAAGAAATCCAAAGACAGGTGAGAGTATTCCAATCAGTGCTCGTAGGGTTGTAACTTTTAAACCAGGACAAAAGTTAAAAAATAAAGTTGAAGGTTATCTTGGAAGCTGAGAGTAACAATCATTTACCCCCAATTCCAGGTAAAAGATATTTTACAATTGGTGAAACAAGTGAGTTGTGTGGGGTCAAAGCCCATGTTCTAAGATATTGGGAACAAGAATTTTCTCAGTTAAAACCAGTAAAGAGAAGAGGCAATCGTAGATATTATCAACGTAAAGATGTAATTCTTATTAGGCAGATTAGGGCGTTACTATACGATGAAGGGTTCACAATTGGTGGCGCCCGTCAAAAATTATCAAGCAATGAATCAAAATCTGATATTACCCAAAGTCAACAGATAATCAAGCAGTTAAGAATAGAACTTGAAGAAGTTTCTAAGATCCTACGAAATTAATAATTCATATATCGGGGCGTAGCGCAGTCTGGTAGCGCACCACAATGGGGTTGTGGGGGTCGTGAGTTCAAATCTCGCCGCCCCGACCAACTGTTTCAATTAACAGGTGATTCTTGTGACAGCTACAATAACACATAGTGAAATAAGAAAACTCAACAAAATACTAGACAATTATATCTATAGAACTCCACTGATTAGATGCAGATATTTAGAAACTGACTTTTCCGAAAATACAAAGATTTACGCTAAATTAGAGTTTTTACAGAAAACTGGTACTTTTAAAATCAGAGGTGCTATAGCCTCAATAATAAATTTAAATCAACAGCAAAAAAATAATGGTGTTATTGCTGTTAGTGCAGGTAACCATGCCATAGCAGTTTCACATGCAGCAAAATTATTTGATACAAACTGCAAGGTAGTAATGCCAGAATGTTCAAATTCTTTTAGAGTGAGCTGTTGTAAAGGTCTTGGTGCCAAAGTTATTTTTGCTAAAAATTCTTCTGATGCATTTAATTTGGCTAACGAAATATCTGAATCTGAAAAACGAGAATTTATTCATCCATTTGAAGGTAAAGATATAATTAGTGGAACAGCTACATTAGGTCTTGAAATTTTTAATCAATGTATAGATATGGATTCTATTCTGATTCCAATTGGTGGAGGTGGCTTGGCAGCAGGTGTTTCTCATGCTGTTAAACAGAGTAATAATAATATTCAGGTTTTTGGTGTTGAACCTGAAAATGCTAACACCATGCAAATTAGTATCAAAAAAAATAAAGTTCAATCCGACATGAATATTCATACAATAGCAGATAGTCTTGCAGCGCCATTTTCTTTGCCGGTCTCATTTGATTATTGCATTAACAATCTAGATGAAGTTGTAACCGTGAGAGACAGTCAAATGCTTGAGTGCATACAACTTATTTATAATCATATGAATCTTGCGGTTGAGCCTGCTTGTTCAATTACAACAGCCGCATTATTGGATCCACTTAGAGATAGACTTAATGGAAAAAAAATAGTTCTCATTATGTGTGGAAGTAATCTCAATTGGTCGACATACAAAAATTTTATTAAATAAAAAAATCGTTAATAATTTAATAAAAAAATAAATCTTTTTTATTGTAAAATTAATATTCAAGTTTTTACTATTAGGTACTGTTATGGTTAATAAGAATTTCAGAAAACATTCAAAAAAGATTGTAGACGGAGTTGAGCAAGCACCAAGCAGAGCTATGTTAAGAGCTGTTGGCTTTAGAACAAAAGACTTTAAAATTCCTCAGATTGGGATTGCTTCGACTTGGAGCATGATAACTCCATGTAATATGCATCTTAATGATCTAGCTCAGGAAGCTTCATCTGGCGTTGAAGAATCTGGTGCGAAAGGAATCATATTCAATACCATAACAGTGTCTGATGGAATCTCAATGGGAACTTCAGGAATGAGGTATTCATTGGTATCAAGAGAGATAATTGCAGATTCAATTGAGGCAGTTTCTGCGGCACAGGGTTTTGATGGATTAGTAACAATAGGTGGCTGCGATAAAAATATGCCAGCATGTGTAATGGCCATGGCGAGATTAAATCGACCCTCTGTGTTCGTGTATGGGGGTACAATAAAACCTGGACCTAATAAAACCGATATAGTCTCTGTTTTTGAAGCAGTTGGAGCTCTATCAAGTGGAAAAATTGATAATAATCAGTTTATTGAGGTTGAAAAAACAGCAATTCCTGGACCAGGAGCGTGTGGTGGAATGTACACTGCCAATACAATGGCATCAGCTATTGAGGCCCTGGGGCTAAGTTTAGCAAATAGCTCGGCACAAGAAGCTGTTTCAAATGAAAAAGTTCTTGACTGCCGTGAAGCAGGCAAGGCTGTTATGAATTTGATAAAAAAAGACATCAAACCTCTTGATATTTTATCAAAAGAGGCATTTGAAAATGCTATTACTGTTGTGATTGCCCTTGGTGGATCAACTAATGCTGTGTTACATCTAATTGCAATGGCAAAAGAGGCAAATATTGATGTTTCATTAGATGATTTTTCTAGAATTGGTGCTAAGGTTCCTGTTTTGGCGGATTTAAAACCAAGTGGAAAATACTTAATGTCTGATTTAATAGCAATAGGAGGCATTCAACCGATTATGAAATCTCTGCTAAATAAAGGTTTATTGCATGGAAATTGCATGACAGTCACGGGAAAAACAATATCAGAGAATTTGGAACTAGTTCAAGGTTATCCTTCTGACCAAAAAATTATTAGAGACTTTAGCAATCCAATAAAGAAATCTAGTCATTTAGAAATTCTATATGGAAATCTGGCTCCAGAGGGAGCAGTTGCAAAAATCTCTGGTAAGGAGGGAACTTTATTTACGGGTAATGCAAAAGTCTTTGATTCAGAAGAGCTTGCAATGAAAGCCATATTGTCAGATCAAATTACAAAAGGCGATGTAATTATTATCAGATATGAGGGTCCTAAGGGTGGACCTGGTATGCGTGAAATGTTGAGTCCAACTGGAGCTATTATGGGCAAGGGGTTAGGATCTGATGTTGCACTTATTACTGACGGAAGATTTTCGGGTGGAAGCCATGGCTTTGTTGTTGGTCATGTCTCTCCTGAGGCTATGGTTGGGGGCCCCCTTGCGTTAATTAAAGATGGAGATCAAATATCTATTGATGCTGAGAAGAAATCGATTGATATCCTTCTTGATGAGCTTGAGCTCATCGAAAGAAAAAAGAGATGGAAAAAACCAACTAAGGACGATGTTTCGGGTGTTTTAGCAAAATATCAATTATGCGTTTCTTCAGCATCAAATGGCGCTATAACGCTTCCTAAATCCTAGAGTTTGCTCGAAAACAATACAGGGAGAGAATTTTGTGGTGGATCAATAAAAAAGATGTTCTTTTAGATATCGCATCAAAGACATCCAACTGTATCGTATACAATAAAAAATCCATTGAGAAATCAATCACAAAGCTTAAAGAGATCGAATCAATTGATCGATTGTTTTATGCAATGAAAGCCAATTTCAATCCCGAGATACTTCAAATTATTAATGAGTATGGTTTGGGATTTGAGTGTGTATCAACTGGAGAAATCAAACATCTTTATGAATCGATTCCCAATATAGATAAAAAAAAAATAATCTATACTCCTAATTTTGCAGCGAGAGATGATTACATTTGGGCTATGAGTAATCAAATAATGGTGACGGTAGATAATCTATACCCGCTCATTAAATGGCCAGAAATTTTTAAAAACAAAGAAATCATGATAAGGATTGATCCTGGAAAAGGTGATGGTCATCATGATCACGTTATAACTGGAGGCAGTTTTTCAAAATTTGGTATTCCGTTATCGGATGTAGAGCAAATTATTGAGTTAAGCAAAAAATACAATATAAGCATAATTGGTTTGCATGTTCATAGCGGAAGTGGGATAAAAAATATTTCAATTTGGCTCGATACGGCGAAAAAATTACTTGAATTATCAAAATTATTAAATGATGTAGAAATAATAAATCTCGGGGGTGGAATTCCAATAAAAGAAAAATTAGAAGAAAAAGAATTTGATTTGTGTACATTTGGTAAAAAGCTAAATAACTTAAAGACATCTTTTAAGAGCATTGAGATGTGGTTTGAGCCTGGGAGATATATCGTTGGAGAATCAGGCGTAATCACCACTCATGTTACACAGACTAAACAAAAAGACAATTATAAATATATAGGTATTGATATTGGTATGAACGTGTTAATTAGGCCCGCTCTCTATGGCTCATATCATGAAATAGTTAATCTTACTAAATACAATCATAAACACACAAATCAGGTATCAATAGTGGGTCCTATATGTGAGTCTGGTGACAAACTGGGTGAAAATAGAGCATTCCCAGACACTGATGAAGGTGATGTCATTCTAATTGCAAATGCAGGTGCATACGTGAGCTCTATGTCATCAGATTATAATCTTCGAGAAAAGCCTAAGGAATTAATAATATAACAATTTAATCTATTGTATTTTCATTAACAAATTAAGCAGAATATCATTTTCATCTCTGGTGCCTATCGTGATTCGAGCAAATTCGCTCAAAGACGAGTATTTTAAAAATCCAATAATTATATTTGTATTCTTTAGAGTAGATTTAAGTTTATTTATATCATTGAATTTCACAAGCAAAAAATTTCCTTCACTTTGAAACACTTTATTCACAATAGTAAATTTATTTAACTCCTTGCTAACTCTTTCCTTCTCTTTTTTTATGAGATTAATTTGAGTTTTTGCATTATCAATGTTTTCAGGAGTTATTGAGTTTTTGATTAGCTCAATTGTTGGTGTAGCAAAACAGAAGGGAGGAAGAATTTTTTTTATAAATTCTGAAATCTCAGAATTTGCTATAATTGCCCCACATCTTACACCAGCAAGAGCATATGCTTTAGAGAGAGTTCTCAATATAATTAGATTTTCATAAGTATTTATCTTGGTTGTCATTGTTTTCAATTCGCTGAATTCAATATAAGCCTCATCTAAAACTACGATTGCCTTATTTTTAATACTTTTAAGAAGGTTCTCTATGTCAGTGTTTGATACGACCGCCCCTGTTGGGTTATTCGGTGAGGATATAAAGATTATCTTCGTTTTATCATTAAAGATTTTAGTTAATTTATTAACATCAAGACAGAAATCCTCACTTTCACATAAAGGCATTTCGTTTGTCTTTATAGAGTTTGCGTTTGCGAAAAATTTATACATATCAAATGTTGGTGGTGATATGAGTATTTCATCTTTATATGGAATGCAAAATGTTCTCATAATTATATCGATTGCTTCCGTACTACCTCTGCTGATTGATATCTGATCATTACCGATATTATAAAATGTGGCTAATTCATTGATTAAATTCTGAGGTCTGGGGGACGGGTAACGATTGAGTGAATACTTATCTCTATCTTTCCAGAGAGATTCTGGTGCTTCATTCGCATTTAGTCTAATGGCGCCAGATTCAGAAACAGGTACATTTATAGTTGGTAAATTCAATACCTCAGGCCTAACTAATTTTTTTATAGTCATATACGAATATTTAATTTATTTCATCGATGATAAGTTTTGTTATTTGCTCGGTACTTGAAACTTTATCATCTGCAGTAGCTATGTCTGCAGATCTTGTGCCATTTTCAATAACATTGTAAATAGCATTTTCAACATCAATTGCCTCTTCTTGGAGATTTAAGCTGTATCTTAATAACATCGCGATACTGGAGATCATTCCGCAGGGATTTGCAATTCCTTTTCCTGCAATATCTGGAGCAGAACCATGTATAGGCTCATATAGACCAACTTTATTATCACCCAGTGAAGCTGATGGAAGCATACCAAGTGATCCAGACAGCATAGATACCTCATCGGTGAGTATATCTCCAAACATATTCTCTGTTACGATTACATCAAAATCAGATGGTCTATTAATCAAATACATTGCTGCGGCATCAACTAGGATATGCTCGATATCTATGTGAGGATAGTCTTTTGCAATTATATTATCTGTTATGTTGCGCCAAAATCTTGATGTTTCAAGAACATTGGCTTTATCTACTGAACAAAGTTTATTCTTTCTTTTTGATGCAAGATCAGCAGCAATTTTAATGATTCTTTCTACCTCAAAATCATGATAAACACATAAATCACTGGCTTTATTTTCAGTTCTGTTTTTTTCGCCAAAATAAATACCTCCGGTCAGTTCTCTAATAACAATAAGATCTACATCAATCAGTTTTTCTTCTTTTAGAGGTGATGCTTTAGCGAGTGATGGGTAAATAATAACGGGCCTTATATTCGCGAATACCCCAAGTGACCCCCTGATTCCTAAGAGACCTTGTTCTGGTCTTAATTTAGCGTTGGGGTTATCCCATTTTGGTCCACCAACTGCTCCAAGTACTACTGCATTTGAATCTTTACAAGTGTCGATGGTCTCTTGAGGTAACGGTGAAGAGCAATTATCAATAGCTGAGCCACCAATAAGTTTTTCTTCAAATTTAAAATTATGATTGTATTTATTTGCTATTAATTGAAGAATTTCTTTACCCGATCTTGCCACCTCAGGCCCAATTCCGTCACCTGGCAGAATTGTGATTAGGGCGTCCATAATCGTTTCTCCTCAAACTTTTCTATTAGATTAATGTTTCTTTTTAAATAACCAAGTTGATCGATACCTTCGATTAGACAATATTTTGAAAACTCATCAATCTCATATTGAAATATTTCGTTGTTAGGCAATGTTAATTCTGACTTCTCAATGCAAATACTGAGATATGGGCGTGGAATATCCATTAGCATTGAGAGAATATCCTCAGTGACAACGATTGGTAAAAGACCATTCTTAAGAGAATTTCCTTTAAAAATGTCAGCAATTTTTGAGCTTATGACAACTTTAATCCCATAATCCAGTAAAGCCCATGGCGCATGTTCTCTTGAAGATCCGCAACCAAAATTATTTCCAGCAATAAGGATTTCAGAGCCTTCGTTATCATTTTTATTTAGAATAAAATTAGGATCATCTGTACCATCTTCATTGTATCGCCAATCATGAAATAGATGTTTTCCAAGGCCTTTTTTTGAGGTAGTAGTAAGAAACCTAGCAGGAATTATTTGATCCGTATCGACATCTTTACTTTTGAGCACAACTGCCTTGGATTTAATTTTTGTTAGTTTATTCATTTTTATAAGTATTTTCTGGGGTCAGCCACTTTGCCTTCAATTGCAGAGGCGGCAGCAGTTAGCGGGCTTGCGAGTATGGTTCGAGATCCTTTCCCTTGTCTGCCTTCAAAATTTCTATTACTTGTACTAACGCTTAATTTTCCGGAGTCAACTGTATCTCCATTCATACCTAAACACATAGAGCATCCAGATTCTCTCCATTCTGCTCCGGCTTCTTTAAATATTTTATTTAATCCTAGTCTTTCAGCATCAGCCTTAATTCTTTGTGACCCAGGTACTACAAGCATTTTAACATTGTTTGCAACTTTTCTATCTTTTAGGATATGAGCTGCAGCTTTTAAATCACTCAATCTCGAGTTTGTGCAACTGCCAATGAAGACAACGTCAACATCCTTATTTTGAAGTGATTTCCCAGGTGTAATTTCCATATAATCAATTGCTTTATTGTGGGATGCATCACCATTAATTGGAATTGGATCATTTATGTTTACAACCATTCCAGGATTCGTACCATATGTCACCATTGGCTCGAGATCTGCAGCGTTAATTTCGATATATTTATCGTATTTTGCATCAATATCACTTGACAGATTATTCCAATATTTTAACGCTAAATCCCAGTCATTTTCTTTAGGAGATCTGGGCTTGTCATATAAATAATTATAAGTAGTATCATCAGGAGCAATCATTCCTGCCTTTGCGCCTGCTTCGATTGACATGTTGCATATCGTCATACGTTCTTCCATCGACATAGAAGATATTGTATTTCCGCGATACTCAATAACATGACCTGTCCCACCATCAACTCCAAGTTTACCTATGATAGCTAACACCAGATCTTTAGCAGTTACGCCATTATTAAGATTGCCATTGATTTCCACAGATAAGGTTTTCTGTTTACGCTGCAGTAAACATTGAGTTGCCAAGACATGACCAACCTCGGTAGTTCCGATACCAAAAGCTAGAGCACCGAATGCTCCATGAGTACTGGTATGACTGTCACCACAAACAATTGTCTTTCCTGGTTGGGTTAATCCTAATTCGGGTCCAATTACGTGGACAATTCCTCTGTTGATGCTATCAAAGTCAAATAGTTCAATATTAAATTCCTTACAGTTAGAGATCATTTGTCTTACCTGATTTGCAGCATCAGCACCTGCAACTTCAATATCTTTGAATTTGTTTACAGGTAGTGTGGGCGTAGAATGGTCCATTGTGCCAATAGTTGATCTAGTCTTTCTTACTTTAAGAGAATTTTCTCGTAACATTGTGAAAGCTTGAGGTGTAGTAACTTCATGAATAAGATGAAGATCAATGTATAAAATTGCTGGAGTGCTTTTAGTCTCTTGGAGGACGATATGGTCATTCCAAACTTTTTCAAAAAGCGTAAGTGGTGTTTTTTTGCTCATATTAATTATCTATATAGAGTCTAACCATGAATACTTATCATCAGTTGAACCTGAGAACAATCCGAAAAATTTATCCTGAAGTTTTTTTGTAATTGGGCCTCTCTTTCCTTGACCTATAATAATTCTATCTACCGATTTTATTGGCGTTATTTCTGCCGCCGTACCAGTAAAGAACATCTCATCAGCAAGATATAAAGATTCTCTATTTATTTCTTCTTCTTTTAAATCGAACCCAACATCTTTTGATAGCTTAACAACCGTATCTCTTGTTATCCCTGTAAGTATTCCTGAAGAAGCTGGTGGTGTATAAATAACATCATCTTTAACAATGAATAAGTTCTCTCCAGCGCCTTCAGATACTTTGCCGCTTGAGGAGAGCGCAATTCCCTCATCAAATCCAAGTCTTTTTGCTTCTGTGCTTATTAAGGTGCTAGAAAGATAGTTACCTCCAGCTTTAGCCATAGTAGGTATTGTATTTGGTGCAACTCTTTGCCAGCTTGATACACAAACTTCTACACCATTTTTAAGTGCATCTTCACCTAAGTAAGTTCCCCATTCCCATGCGGCTATTGATACATCCACCGGATGATCATCTTTAGGTGCAAGGCCAATTTCACCATATCCACGAAATGCGATTGGACGAATGTAAGCCCCGTTATTTAATTCATTCTGTGTGATTATATCTTTGCATGCTTTTGTAAGATCAGCCCGAGAGTAGGGGATTTCCATGCGATAAATTTTTGCAGAATTATACAACCTAGAAACATGGTCTTGAAGTCTAAATATTTTTGGTCCATTCGGTGTTATATAGAGTCTAATTCCTTCAAATACAGAAGATCCATAGTGAAGCGCGTGAGAGAGTACATGAACTTTTGCATCCTCCCACTCAACTATTTGACCGTTATGCCAGATATAGTTTCCACCTTTGTACATAATATTTTCCTTGATTATCTATTTAATAAATCTAAATTGGTGCTCTATGAATATTATTATTTTGGGGTGCTGATTTTATACCTTGTTTTTCACGTCTTATAATTCTATTTATAACACCTAGGTAAGCTCTACTTCCTGCTTCAACTATATCAACACTTGTTCCTGAGCCTCTATATGATTGACCTTCATGTTCAACATTTACTGTTACTTCACCTTGTGCATCAGAACCTATTGTCGGGCTATGGAGATCAAACTTTTTAAGGGTCAGATTCACTTCTGTGATTTTTTTTATTGCGCTAAAGGCAGCTTCAACTGGACCAGAAGCGCTCATAGATTTTGAATAAACTGTACCTTTTTCATCGATAAGAGATACTTTTGCATTAGAAGGCTCTCCAGACAAGGAGTTGATCTCAAGTGATTTAAGTGTCCATGGTCCTCCAATTGAAGTATCAATATTCATAATCAATGCTTCTATGTCACCATCATAGATATCTTTTTTTGCATCTGCGAGATTTTTAAATTCTATAAATGCACTATTGATTTTATCGTCGTCAGCCTCGAAACCCAACTCTTCAACTCTCTTTCTGAAGGCATGTCTTCCACTATGTTTTCCGAGCACAAGATTAGATTTACTGATACCGATGTCCTCTGGTTTCATTATTTCGTATGTAGAGCTGTGTTGAAGCATTCCATGTTGATGAATCCCAGCTTCGTGTGCAAAAGCATTTTCACCGACGATTGCTTTATTTCGTGGTATTTGAATTCCTGTGACTGATGCAACCATTCTCGATGTTGGATAAAGTCTTTCTGATTTTATGTTGGTATCTAAATTAAAATGCTCTTTTCTTGTTTTTATTGCCATGACAATTTCTTCAAGTGAGCAATTTCCTGCTCTTTCTCCTATTCCGTTTATGGTGCATTCTATTTGTCTTGCGCCAGCTTTTACTGCAGCTAGACTATTTGCGACTGCCATTCCTAAGTCATCATGACAATGCACACTCAAAGTAATTTTTTCTATATTTTTTACATTATTCTTTAAGTATCTGAATACACGATCAAATTCATCAGGAACAGTGTATCCAACTGTATCTGGTATATTGACTGTAGTTGCACCAGCCTCAATTGCTGCTGACACAACTTCAGCTAAGTATGAAAGCTCTGTTCTGGAGGCATCTTCTGGAGAGAATTCAATATCATCACACAGGCTTTTTGCGAGAGATATTGATGAAACAGCATTTTTAATTATCTCTTCTTTCGCCATTTTTAGCTTGTATTCTCTGTGAATTGAACTAGTTGCGACAAAGACATGAATACGATGATTTTCAGAGCTTTTGACCGCATTGAATGCTTTATTTATATCATCTTCATTGCATCTAGCGAGGCCACATATGATTGGCCCAAGATTTTGGTCTGCTATTTCTTTTACAGAGTTGAAATCTCCAGGCGAAGCCGCTGGAAAGCCAGCTTCAATTATATCAACATTCAGGTCGGTTAGAGCACGTGAAATCTTGAGTTTCTCACCAAGTGTCATACTGCAACCTGGTGCTTGCTCTCCATCTCTTAGTGTCGTATCAAAAATTTTTACATGACCACTGTTCATTTTAAATGCCTTTTATTTTTCAAGCCAATCCATTCTGCTTCTTAAGTCTGCACCGACTTTTTCGATGGGGTGTTCAAGATCATTATTCATCATTCTCTTGAATTCAGGTTGACCGTCATCATTTTCATTTATCCAATTTTCTGCAAATTTACCTGTTTGAATATCCTCTAATATATCTTTCATTTTGTTTCTGGCATGCTCATCAATCACTCTCGGGCCACTTACAAGATCACCGTATGCAGCTGTGTCACTTATGAATTCATGCATTTTCTTTAACCCACCCTCATGCAGTAAATCAACAATTAATTTTAACTCGTGCATGCATTCATAATAAGCAACTTCAGGTTGGTATCCGGCATCAACTAATGTTTCATATCCAGCTACAACCAGCTCAGTGGCGCCTCCACAGAGAACAGCTTGTTCACCAAATAAATCTGTTTCTGTTTCTTCTGCAAATGTAGTTTCAATTACTCCTGCTCTGGTTCCACCAATACCATGTGCATAAGCTAGGGCGAGATCAAGTGCTTTGCCACTTTTATCATGCTCTATAGCTACCAAGCAAGGAACACCATGACCTTCCTTATATTGTCTTCTGACAAGACCCCCGGGTCCTTTAGGAGCAATTAAAAAAACATCAAGATCATCTCTAGGCTTGATTCTTTTGTAGTGAATATTGAATCCATGTGCAAATACAATCGCAGCATCTTTTTTGATAGATTGCTCTATATTTTTGTATATATTTTCTTGCGTCATGTCAGGAGTAAGAAACATTATGATGGATGCATCTTTGACCGCGTCATTTGGCTCTTTAACATCCAAACCATCCGATATAGCTTTATCCCAGCTAGCACCACTTCTCCTCAATCCAACAACAACATTGATACCGCTATCCTTAAGATTTAACGCATGAGCTCGACCTTGACTTCCATAACCTAGAATTACTATTTTTTTTTCTTCAAGTATTGATGGGCTTACATCTTGTTCAGAGTACATTCTCATTTTTATGATCCTTTAATTTTTGTAATGAGTTTATAAAAAAAAACCCCACATTCTTTTTTCTGAAAGCGGGGTCAATAATATTTTTGTATAAGTATTAACTCAACCCGTTTTCCTTTTCACGAGTAATAATAGAGATAGGCAGATCAGATTGATATACTGATTTGCTAATATTACCGCTATTTGTTTTGTTAAAATATTCATAATATTGCTAATGATGTTTTATTGAAAGATTGTTGTCAACATCTTGTTGTTATGAAATATAGCATACAGATGCTGTGTTTTAGCATCTAGAGAAAGTGCTAGAAAATTAATCATAAATTCGTCTAAAGGAAAATAAAGCTAGCTAATAATAGATAAAATTAATTACTAAAATGAGGATACCAGCCAATGAATTTTGAATATACCAATAAAATCAATGCTTTAATTAATAAAATTAATGTATTTATGGATAAATTCATATATCCAAATGAGCAGGTTTATTTTGAAGCGATTGAGTCATCTAAATCACGCTGGAATATTCCATCAGTAATTGAAGAAATTAAAGTTGAGGCAAAAAAAGCAAATTTGTGGAATTTATTTCTTCCTGATAGTGAATATGGTGCTGGGCTTTCTAATCTAGAATATGCGCCATTGGCTGAAGTAATGGGCAGAAGTTTTATAGCACCCGAGGCTTTTAATTGCTCTGCTCCAGATACAGGCAATATGGAGGTATTTGTTAGATATGGTACGAAAGAGCAAAAAGAGAAATGGTTGGAACCGCTATTGAATGGAGAGATTAGATCTGCTTTCGCGATGACTGAGCCAAATGTTGCATCATCAGATGCTACAAATATTGAATCTACAATAACGGCTGACGGAGATGATTATATTATTAATGGCCATAAATGGTGGACTTCAGGAGCGATGGACCCAAGATGCAAAGTAATAATATTCATGGGAAAAACTGATCTCAATGCTGACAGATATTCTCAACAATCAATGGTAATTGTTCCAGCTGATATTCCTGGGGTGAAAACTGTAAAACCATTGAGTGTATTTGGTTATGATGATGCCCCTCACGGTCATGCTGAGATAATATTTAAAGATGTCCGTGTACCAAAAAAAAATATATTACTCGGTGAGGGTAGAGGTTTCGAGATCGCACAAGGCAGGCTCGGTCCGGGAAGAATACATCATTGTATGAGGTTGATTGGTCTAGCTGAAAGAGCATTCGAATTAATGTGCAAAAGAGCCAATCAGAGAGAAGCGTTCGGTAAAAAAATTTCTGAACAAGGTGTTGTAAGAGAAATGATTGCAAAATCACGAATTGAAATTGATCAGGCTCGACTTTTAACTCTAAAGGCTGCTGATATGATGGACAAGTACGGCAATAAAATTTCAAAAAAAGAAATCGCAATGATAAAGATAGTTGCACCCAATATGGCAACTAATGTGCTAGATAGAGCTATTCAAATTCATGGGGGGGCAGGAGTTAGCGGTGAGTTTCCCCTCGCTGCTGCTTGGGCAATGGCAAGAACACTAAGATTGGCAGACGGTCCTGATGAAGTCCATCTGGCTCAATTAGCAAAACTTGAACTTGGTACGCAACAAATAAAAAATTAATTCGAACTAGTGATATAAATTTTTTTTATGCTATCCTTACTTCAGTTAAAATAAAGATTTGTAAAGATATTAACTCAATAATCATTTTTAACTTGATTTATAATTAAAAAAAAACATAATAATGTTCAAAGAAGATTGTGAATTCAAGGTAGTTAGAAATTAATTTAAAAAACTTTTAAGGAGTGCCCATGAATCGGTGCATAAAATATATTTTGACAATCAGGGTGATGCTAACAATTATGTTTAGTTCAATTTTTGTCAATGGGGGAGCATTTGCTCAAACAGTCGATGATGTCTTAGTGGCAGATGCAAAAAGATTACAGCTTGCACAGGCATCTCAAGAGCGAATCAATGAGACTGTAGATGGTACAAGAACACTTACTGATCAATATCGTGCAATTAACAAGGAAATTGATGGTTTAAAAGTCTACAACCGCCTTATGACAGCACAAGTTCAGGGTCAAGAAGCGACTCTTGAGGATATTAAAATTTCTATGGATCAAGTTGATGTAATCAACAGGCAAATTTTTCCACTGATGGAAAGAATGATTGATGGTCTTGACCAATCAATAGCGTTGGACATTCCGTTTCTTAAAGAAGAGCGTGTTGGCCGAATTGACGGATTAAAATCACTCATGTCTAGATCAGATGTCAGTGTCGCCGAAAAATTCAGGAAAGTGATGGAGGCTTATCAAATAGAACTTGACTACGGGTCATCAGCAGAGTTTTATAAGCAATCTCTGGATCTCGGAAGTGACTATGGAGTGAGAGACTATAATATGCTTAGAGTAGGAAGAATTGGTCTTTATTTTCAATCAGATGATTCTTCAATTACTGGAATTTGGGATGTAGATCAAAATGCGTGGGTGGTTGATGATGAATATCGCTCAGAGATTAGGAAAGGTTTAAGAATGGCCAGGCAGCTTATAGCACCTGAGTTACTCTTGATTCCTGTTCAAGCAGCTAAGGAGGCTTCTTAATATGACTAGAACTATATTTACATTATTGATGCTGGTATTTACATCCGGTCAGCTCAATGCACAAGAAGATGCTTCTTCAATGTCTGAGCTGTTAAGGCAGATTGAACAAGGACAGGCCAGAGACTCTGTTGAGGCTCAAAACAGAGAAAAACGTTTTCAGGTAGCGAGAAATGAGCAACAAAGGCTTCTTAATAATTCTCGTGCTGAAAGAAAAAGAGAAGAAGATAAAAGTCAAAAGCTCGAAGATACTTTTGCAAAAAATCAACAATTAATCGTCGATGCAAGAGCAGCATTAGATAAGAGGCTTGGTGCTTTAAAGGAGCTTTTTGGAGTACTTCAAACAGTTTCTGGTGATGCTCAAACTCGATTTAATGGTTCTCTCACAAATATCCAGTACCCTAATCGTGAAGCCTTTTTGGTTGAGTTGGGTAGTAAGATGGCAAGTGCTAGCACACTCGCATCGATACAAGATATAGAGGGCTTATGGTACGAACTTCAAAGAGAAATCACAGAACAGGGTAAGATCGTTAAATACCAAACAGAATATGCAACCGCTGACGGTGAAAGAATTACATCTGATGTAGTAAGAGTTGGTGTTTTTAACTTAGTTTTTGAAGATGGATATCTGCAATACGATAGCACTACTGGTAATGTGACAGAACTACAACGTCAACCAGACCAATCACAATATACAAACTCTGCAGAAGATATAATGGAAGAATCTAGTGGTTATGTTGGTTTCGGTTTAGATGTTACCAGAGGCGGTATATTAGCGTTGTTGGTTGAGTCTCCAACTATTACTGAAAGAATTAATCAAGGTGGAATTGTTGGTTATTGTATAATTGCGCTCGGTCTTGTTGGTTTATTCATAGCAATATGGAGATGGTTATCTTTAAGTAAGGACAGCAAAAAGGTTACAGCACAATTATCAAGTCAAACTGCATCAAGTGATAATCCTCTAGGAAGGGTTCTGTCTGCATATGATGAAGCAAAAGGCGCAGATACAGAGACAGTCGAGCTTAAATTAAGTGAAGCTGCATTAAAAGAAATGCCCAACCTTACAAAAGGTTTGCTTTTTATTAAAGTGATTGCAGCGGTTGCTCCACTTATGGGTCTTCTTGGAACAGTAACCGGAATGATCAAAACATTCCAGGTAATTACTCTTTATGGTGCTGGTGATCCTAAGCTAATGGCTGGGGGTATTTCTCAAGCGCTTATGACAACAGTACTTGGACTTTGCGTTGCAATACCAATGGTACTTCTTCACACAGTTGTGAGTGGCCAGAGCAGAAAGATTATCAATATACTTCAATCTCAGAGCGCTGGAATTGTTGCAAAACATTCTGAGGCTAATGATTAAGCATCATAATTATATATAAGGAGTAATTATGTATTGGTTAGCAGATTCTTGGGATGCAATAATAGACTTTCTTTATCTAGGTGGAAATGTTCTAAGATGGATTGCTATTACGATATTTTTGATGTGGGTACTTATAATCGAGAGATTACTGTTCTTCAGATCAACAATGTCTTTATTAGCCAGTGATATCAAGGATAAATGGGAAAAAAGAAGAGAGAGGAGATCATGGCATGCTCATCAAATTAGAGACGGGATGATCTCTCAGTTCTCTATGGCGACAAATGAGTTTATTCCAATGATACAAACCTTGGTTGCATTATGTCCACTACTTGGTCTGCTTGGAACTGTAACCGGCATGATCAAAGTATTTGAAGTTATGGCTGTCTCTGGATCAGGAAATGTGAGGGCCATGGCTGCGGGTGTATCGCAGGCAACTGTTCCAACAATGGCAGGAATGGTAGGAGCTTTATCAGGTGTTCTCCTCGTAACTATCTTGACAAGACGAGCTGCTCGAGAAGTTGAATTTCTTGAAGACTCTCTTACAATGGATCATTAATAAAAGGATAAATATATGAGAAAAAATAATGCAATCAATCAAGAAGAGGAAGAAAATGAAATAAATCTAACACCCATGTTAGACGTCGTTTTCATTATGCTTATATTTTTTATTGTTACAGCATCTTTTATTAAAGAATCAGGGATAGATGTGAATAGGCCTGATGCTCCAACATCTGAAAGAGTTGAAGATGCAAATATCCTAGTAGCAATCAGTCCAAATGATGAAATATACATGGACAGAAGGTTAATTGATCCAAGAGCTGTCAGAGCGAATATAGAAAGAATGCATGCAGAAAATCCAAAAGGTTCTGTGGTTATCCAAGCCGACAAAAAATCTACCAATGAGATGTTAGTAATTGTGATGGATGCGGCAAGGCAAGCGGGTGTATTTAATGTTTCAATTGCTGCAAATAACGAATAAATAGAGGAGCCCGAATGTACAAAAGGTATATTTACTCAATAATCGTTGGAACCACAATAACAGTAGGCCTCTTATTTGTAATGCAGTTGTTAATTGCCTCAGGTAAGAGCGCGCTTACTGAGCCAAGAGCGAGACATCTCTTGGAATTCGTTCGTGTTAGAAGGAATGAAAATGTCAATACAGAAGATTTAACACCTGAGAAACCTCCAAAGCCACCTGAAGTACCTCAAGAGATGCCACCTCAAGATATGGATAGCATTGATCCAAACGCTCCAACAATTGCGATACCTCCACCAACTGTTAATAATAATCTAAATATCGGTGGACCAGGTGGAATGAACATAGCTGAGGGCGATTATCTTCCCATAGTTAGAGTCGCACCAATCTATCCTGCGCGTGCATTATCAAGAAATCTTGAAGGTTACTGTGATATGAATTTTACAGTTACACCAGCAGGAACAGTTATTGATCCAGTTGCAGAATTCTGTACCAGTTCTTTGTTTGAGAGATCGTCTGCAAGGGCAGTAACAAAGTTCAAGTACAAACCAAGAGTGGTTGATGGAATACCACAAACAGTTACTGGTGTAAGAACCAGAATCACATTTAAAATTGAAGACTAGTGTAAACGTTCTATAACATTCTTAATGAGGATTTTGTAATGAGGTTAATTAGAAATATTATAAAAAATACTATTTTATTATCTCTATCAATACTAATAGTGAGTCCAATGAGTGTCCTAGCTCAAGATATGTCATCTGCTCAGAGTGAGGCGGATAGAGCAAGAGAAGAGAGAAATAAACGTGATGGGCAAAGAACCAAAAAATCTCAAGCAGTAAGTAAAAGTGTTTACGAAAAAATTACTAGAGCGCAAGAGATTATGGAGGCAGGTGACAATGAAGGAGCGTTGAAGATATTGACAGCTTTGAGAGCTAGTTCAAAACTGTCTGAGTACGAGCAGCAAAATGTTCTTAACTACCTTGGCTTTGTCTACTACAATATGGAAGATTTTCCACGAGCAATGAGAGCCTATGAAGATATGCTCAGAATTCCATCCATTGAAGAACAAATGGCAAAAACCACAACATTTACGCTTGCTCAGTTGAATACAATGGAAGAAAACTATACAAAATCAATATCATTGATTGAGCAATATTTTAGACTTGAAGTAAACCCTCCGCCTTCAGCACATATTTTATACGCACAAAATCTCTATCAACTTGAACGATATAAAGAAATGGTTCCGCCAATTGAAACGGCGATGGTTAATGATCTCAGAAGACAAAAAGCAGCTAGGCAACTAGCATTAGAAAAAGCACAAGATGCTTTTAAAAAAGCCAGAGGCGAAGAAGAAATCCCTGCCGCTCGAGCAGAACTTGAAAAAGCTACTAAAAGAGCAAATACAGAACCTCTAATCAAAGAAGATTGGTACGTCCTCTTAAACTTTGCTTATTTTCAACAAGAAAATTTCAGCAAAGTCAGAGACATTCAAAAAACATTATTGATCCATTACCCCAAAAAACGCTATTGGTTCTCATTAGCTGGTGCATATACTGAGCTTGGTGAAGATGAGAAGCTAATTTATGCATATGATGCAGCTCATACTCAAAAAATGTTAGAAAAGTCTGCTGAATTCGTAACAATGGCCCAACTCTACATGCAAGCTGAAGTACCATATAAAGCGGCTACTCTCTTAGAACAAGAAATTAAGAATGGCCGTGTTGATAAAAATGAAAAAAATTATCGTCTATTATCACAAGCTTTCACATTGGCATCTGAAGATGAAAAAGCACTACCTGCATTAAAAGAAGCAGCAAAACTCTCTGATGAAGGTGAAATGGATCTCAGATTAGGTAATGCCTACTTAAATCTTGCAATGTATGGTGATTGTGTCAAATCAGTGAGAACAGGACTGAAAAAAGGTAAAATTAAAAGTCCAGATAATGCTCAAATATCACTGGGGATGTGTCTTTATAATGAAAAAGAATATGATGACGCCATTGATGCTTTTAAAGCTGCGAGTAAAACCAATAGATCAAGAAGAATATCTGGTCAATGGATTTCTGTTATAGAGAGTGATATTGAGCGTAACAGACAAATTGAACTTGCAGAAGCAGCTGCAAAAAAACAACTAGAAGATCTTAAAAAGAGAAGAGAACAAGCCGCTAGAATATAATAATTAGTTAGCTTCTCTAGTAATAATCAAAAAATTTAATCTACCTTATTAGATGATGAAAGGTAAACTATTAATATGGCAAAAATAATATACATTACAAAAAATCAAGAAAAGCACGAAGCAGAAGTCGATAATGGATATACTGTAATGGAAGGTGCGGTAAATAATGATATCGAAGGAATACCCGCTGAGTGTGGTGGTGCATGCGCGTGTGCAACTTGTCATGCCTATATAGATCATTCGTGGATAGACAAAATACCGGAAATGGATGATATGGAAGATAGCATGCTTGATGCCGCCTATGAAAGAAAGGATAACAGTAGATTGACCTGCCAAATTGAAGTTAATGATGATATGGATGGTCTTGTTGTTCATATCGCTGAAAACGAATACTAAATATAATAAGAGAAAGAAAAAGATGAACATACAAATTGGAGATATGATGCCTGAGGGCACATTCAATATCATGAAAGATGATCAGCCATCAAAAATAGATTCTGAGAAATTATTTAGCAATAAGAATGTTCTAATATTTGCTGTACCTGGAGCATTTACACCAGGCTGTTCCATGAAACATCTGCCGGGATTTATTTCCAATCAAAATGAGATATATTCAAAAGGTATAGATCAAATTGCATGCTTAGCTGTTAATGATATTTATGTGATGAGCGCATGGGCAAAAAGTTACAATATTCCAGATGAGATCTTGATGATAAGTGATGGCAATTGCGATTATACAAAAAAAATTGGCTTACAAGCCGATAGCACGGCTTTTGGCATGGGTATCAGAAGTAGACGATACGCACTAGTTGCAGATGATTCCACAATAACACAATTGTTTATTGACGAGCCCGGTAAAATTGAAATTAGTACTGCAGAATCTATACTCTCTAACCTCTAATTTTGATTTTTTATTTCTGCCTCTAACTCAGGTATAACATCAAATAAGTCTCCAACAAGACCGATATCTGCGATCTCAAATATTGGAGCTTCTTCATCTTTATTTATAGCAACGATTGTACCCGCATCTTTAATACCCGTTAAATGCTGAATAGCACCTGATATTCCAATAGCTAAATATAAGTCTGGCGCTATGATTTTTCCTGTTTGACCAACCTGCATTTCATTTGGTACATATCCAGCATCTACTGCGGCACGAGAGGCACCGGCTCCAGCATTCATGGTATCAGCAAGTTGATATATAATTTCAAAATTTGCTTCACTTCCAAGAGCTCTTCCGCCTGAAACAACTTTTTTAGCCGTTTGTAGATCAGGTCTATCTGATTCACCAGTTTGCAGTGATTTAAATCTAGTATGAGTAGGAAGATCGATAGAAATTTCATGATTATGAATTTCAGCACTATTGTTTGCTTGTACATCTTGAAATGACGCTGTTCTGATAGTTCCAACTATTTTTTTATCAGCTGATGTTTTAATAGAAACTATTGCATTACCCGCGTAAATAGGACGTTTAAATTCATAAGCATTTATTACTTCCATAATATCACTGATTTGATTTACGTTTAAAAGAGCCGCAATCCTAGGCATCAAGTCTTTACCGAATGTAGTTGAGGGTCCAAATATATGGGTATACTCATCACTCATAGATATGATCTGAGGGGCAATAACTGCTGCAATCATATTTTCATTAGCTTCGTTATCAATCAAAATTACCGAATTGATATGATCAATTTTTGATGCTGCTTTAGTAATATTCGCGCCGTCCTGTGCACAAATTACTATGTCAATATTGGCGCTTTCTATATCTTTAGCGCATGAAACACACTTCAATGTACTGCTGTTAATTTCATTACCATCATGTTCTGCAATAATTAAAATTTTGTTCATTATAATAATCCTTTATTTTTAAGCTCATTTACTAACTCTGGAACACTCTCTACCATTATGCCTTTTTCTCTGTGAGGTGGAGATTCCGTTAGCGATGGTGCTAAATCTGATGTATTTGAATTGACAATTTCATCATAACTGACTTTATTAAGTGGTTTTTTCTTAGCTTTCATAATGTCAGGCAATTTTACGTATCGAGGTTCGTTTAGTCTCAAATCTGCAGTTATTACTGCAGGTAAATCTATTTCAATTGTCTCAAGACCAGAGTCTACTTCTCTGGTAACTGTTGCTGTATTTTCGTTGATATTTATTTCTGACGCGAATGTAGCTTGTGGTCGATCCCAAAGTGCGGCTAACATTTGACCAACTTGGTTGTTATCATTATCAATGGCTTGTTTTCCTAGTAAAACAATCATGGGTTGCTCATCCTTTACAAGCTCATGTAACACTTTGCTCAACGTTAAAGGGTAGAGCTCTTGAGATGATTCAACTAATATCGCTCTGTCAGCACCCATTGCTAAACCTGTTCTCAGTTGCTGTTGACAGTCATCGCTACCTATGGATACAACAATTATTTCATCAGCTAAACCTTTTTCTTTTATTCTTAGCGCCTCTTCAAGAGCAATTTCATCAAATGGATTTATACTCATTTTTACGCCATCTTTTTCTACGCCCGAATGATCACTTTTAACTCTTACGCGGACGTTATAGTCGATTACTCTCTTGAGCCCTACAATAATCTTTTTCACTTTGAATCCTCTTATATCTATTTAAATTCTATCAATTATGAGAGTATACTTTGGTAGTTAATTTTAGACATTATTTATCGTATTTTTTTGAATATGCAACCTAAAAGTCCCATTATTTCAGTATCTGATTTGTATCAAAAAATTAATGATGCCAACATAAGAATCATTGATACGCGCTTTTCGTTATTTAATAAAAATGAGGGGAAAGCACTCTTCGATAAAAGTCATATTACCGGAGCTAACTACGCTGATCTAGATAAGGATTTAGCAGGAAATATTACTGAATCTTCAGGCAGGCACCCACTACCAAACGTAAATACAATATCTGGGAAGTTAAGAGAATGGGGCATAAGTAAATTCACGCATGTAATTGTGTATGACCACAATAATGGGTCAATCGCATCAAGATTATGGTGGCTGCTTAAATGGCTCGGCCATGAAAAAGTATCAGTTCTTGATGGTGGCTTCTTAGAATGGGAAAAAAGTAATTTCCCCATTGATAATTCAATACCAAACTATGAACCAGGTAATTTTGTACCTGTATCGAAGGAAGATAAGACATGGAAAGCAGAGCTGATAAATAAATGGATAAAACAGTCAAAAAAGTTTTTTCTTATAGATGCCCGTGATGAGAATCGTTATAGAGGTATTGAAGAGCCTATTGATAAAAAAGCAGGTCATATACCAGGCGCCATAAATATTCCCTTTACTTTATTTCTCGAAGAAAATGGAGTATGGAAAAACCCAATTGAGATTCGAGCAATATGGAAAAAATATCAAGTCAATAGCAATGTTGAATGGGCTGTGATGTGTGGATCTGGTGTAACCGCCTGCCATTTGTCTATTTCTGCAGAGTTAGCTGGTCTATCATCACCAAAATTATATCCAGGCTCTTGGAGTGAATGGATTTCTGACAACAATCGGCCAATAGTTAATGGGTGATAAAATTTTAAAACAAATAAGGATTATGGACTTAAGTCGAGTACTTGCTGGACCCTGGGCAACACAGTTGTTGGCCGACTATGGTGCTGAAATAATTAAGATTGAGCATCCAGTTAATGGAGATAGTACGAGAAAATGGGGACCACCATGGAACAAAAATGATGACCAAAAAAACGCATCTTATTTTTATTCTGCTAATCGAGGAAAATGCTCAATAACATGTGATCTAAAGTCTTCTGAAGGTCAATCAATCATAAAAGATCTTGCAAAACATTGTGATGTGGTTGTAGAAAATTTTAAATATGGAACAATGGATAAATATGGATTATCAATTGAAGAGCTTCGCGAGCTAAATCCTAATCTTATCTATTGCTCAATATCTGCATATGCAAACAATTCAAGCCTAAAAAATGAAGTAGGTTATGACGCTATGATTCAAGCATCGGCTGGACTTATGAGCGTAACAGGTGAAAGAAATGGAAAACCACAAAAAGTAGGTGTAGCTATAGCAGATATTATGACCGGTATGTATGCAGCAACAGCAATACTGGCTTCTTTGTATCAAAGGTCTAAAACAGGCACAGTTCAAGATATTAATGTGCCATTATATGATTCTCAAGTTGCTTGGCTAGCAAATCAAAATATGAATTTTCTGATGTCAAATGAAGTTCCATTAAAAAATGGGAATGCACATCCAAATATTGCCCCTTATCAAACATTTAGTACAAGTGATGGCGATATTATGGTTGCTGTAGGCAGTGATGATCAATTTCTAAAGTTTATGAGATGCATCGGTTGTGCTGATCAAAAAATAATTGATAACTTTAAATATAATGAACAACGTGTTGAAAAAATTGAAGAATTAGATTTTATTATCTCAAAATTAATTATAAAAAAAACAACATCATATTGGTTGGATCAGTTAAAAGATAGCCAGATACCATGTGGACCAATAAATAATATTTCGGACGTATTTAAGTCAGATTATGCAAATGAGATGGGTTTTGTTTGTTATGGTGAGAATTCCACGGATAAACGTGTTCCTACTGTAAAAAATCCAGTTAAGTTTTCAAAACATGAGATTAGCTATAATCATGCATCACCCAATCATGGCGAACACAAATACGATATTCTAAGAAATCTTCTAGGGTACACTGAAGAACAAGTTATTGAGCTTGAAAACAAAAAAGTTATATGAGCTGTCAATTCTTTCCATACCATCAATTTATTGACCATACAAATAAGACAGATATTGTATTAACTTCTTCTTCGCAATTGGCTGAAGATATTATTCAGCAGTATGCTTTACATAAGCTGTCTTCAAATATTTCTGTTTGGGATACTCCAAATGTTTATTCATGGCGAAATTGGTTAAAAGCTCTTCATTTTAATTCACATAGAGATGCGAACTTTACCCTCTTGAACCAGGGCTTGTCCGTCAATATTCTTCAGAACTTCATAGATGATGAAATTGATAATTCACTCATTAAATCTTCTTTGTTGGCCTCCAATTTTTATGAAAATTTAAACTTAATGTCGAAGCTTTGTATACCTCATTCTGAAATAGAAAAAACAGTATCAACTGATGACGAGAAACTTTTTAGCAAAGTAATAATCAATTATCAAAATCATCTAAATGATATGTCATGGCTTGACATGCCATCTTTCAATAACTATGCATTAGAAAATATTAAGCTTTATTTAAGAAATCATGACAATAATACAAAGATTATTTTTGTTGGTTTTGATGATCCTTTTCCTATAGAGAAACTATTCATTCAGAAAATAGCTGAGGTCTTTGATACTTTTATAGCAAAACGACAACCTCTAATTTCCAATTACGAAAAAGTTTCCTATGAAAGCAATGATTCTGAATTCAGAGCTGCAGGCGCTTGGGCAAGAAAAATATTGGAGCACGAAAAAAATAAAAAAATTGGGATTATCATTCATAAAAATGATGTCAATTTAAAAACAGAACGAATTATTAATGATGGATTTACACCTGGCTGGCAGTTAGGTAGTGATATGAATTCATCATTATGTAGATTTAAAGAGAGTTCATGTTTGGGTTATTTTCCCTTTATAAAAAATACTTTAATGCTTCTCAAATGGCTTGATGAGCCGACCGATTCTATCGATATATGCTGCTTATTTATGTCGAGATATTTTCAAGATATGAGTAATTCCGGGAGTAATAAGCTTGATGATAAATTAAGACTGAAATATCAAAAAAAATGGACCATTACTGAATTCATCGAAGCATTTAAATTAAATTGTGACCAAGAAGAAATTTTAATTATTGAAATCCTTGAATTGCTGCAACCTACCAAGCATGAGATAGAACATCATAAGAGGCCGAAAGAATGGTTAAGCTTCATAAACGACAAACTTAAAAAAGTCGAATGGCTGACATTAGATAATGAGTCTAATAGTGATAATTTTATTTTTAAAAAATGGATTCAACTTCTAAAAGATTGCGAACAATCATTAATATCTCATAAATCTATTACATATCGAAATTTTATAAAATTAATAGAAAGCACGGCTGAGAATACATACATACAAGTACATCCATCACATCAACAAGTTAAAATATTAGAATACAATGATGCAATTGATATGGAGTTTGATTATTTATGGTTATCAGGTCTTGATAATCATTTATGGCCAAATAAGCATAAGCACTATAGTTTTTTTTCACGTGAATTACAGAATCAATATAATTTTCCTGAATCTACTCCCAATAAGAGTGCGGAGCATGAGAAAAAAATACTGAACACCTTAATGACTTCATCAAAAAATGTTGTTTTGAGTTATGCCCGTTCAAGAGATGAGATGCAACTCTCTTTTACTGATCTAGTAACAATAGATTTGGAAGAGAGCGATATCCATAATGACCCAGGAAATTTTTCTGAGTCTAATTTTGATATGGAAAACATTGTATTTCTCAAAGAAGATTTACCAACAATCAATAATATTGAAAGATTAAAAGGTGGCGCATCAACAGTACAGCGATACAAGGAAGACCCTTTTTCAGGATTTGCTTTAGGTAGATTGAAAATTGATGAAAAACGAAAACCTACATTCGGAATTGATCCTCTAAATCGTGGAACTATAGTTCACAACGCAATTGCCATTTTTTATGATGACTTACCCAGTCAAACAGATATGAAATCCAAGAGCACAGAGAAAATTCAAAATAAGCTGAATAAAGCCATTTCTGAAGCTTTTTGTCCCTATGTAACATCTAATGAAAACATATTTGAGCAGATTTTTTTCGATATTGAAAAAAATAGAACTAAAAAAATACTAGAAAAACTGATTGATTTTGACCTTAACAAAGATAATTTTAAGCTTAAATCAGTTGAAAAAAATGTTCAGTTAAAATATTCAAGTATTATTCTTGATCTTAAAATCGACAGAATTGAAGAATATGCAAATAAACAACTATGCATAATTGATTTTAAGACCGGCAAAGTAAAAAAAATTCTTGATAAAAATAAGCAATTCAAAGAACTACAACTATTTGTCTATGCGGCTGCACTTGATGAGCCTGTTGATTTAATTTCATATATCTATTTAAAAAAAGACAATGTAACTAATGAAACTCTTACTTCAAATTCGGATGTAAAAAAAGTCGACCCAGCTGATGATGCCATAATGAATGGAGTCCAATATATATATTCGATTCTTGATGAAGCTATTAAGGGAAATATAGATATTAACTTAAAGACCCATATCAAAAACAATACAGGTCTTCGACATTTACACGTAGTTTCAAGAATAAGGGATTTAATGCATGATCAAATATAATGATGAAGTAAATTTAGATATCAGCGCAAGAAATTGCGCGCTCGATATATCGAATTCATTCATCATGCAAGCACCTGCTGGTTCAGGTAAAACCGAATTATTGATACAAAGGTATTTAAAGCTTCTTTGTATTGCAAGCCAACCAGAAGAGATCATTGCTATTACATTTACTAATAAAGCAGCCAATGAAATAAAACAGAGAATTATAAGCGTTTTAAAAGATGCAAAAGAAGGCGTAAGGCCATCTGAGGAATACAAAATAACAACAATTGAGTACGCAAGAAAAGTATTAAAACGCAGTGAACAGCTAAACTGGAATCTAATAATTTCTAATCAAAGAATACGTATTTTAACGATCGATGGACTTTGCTCAGAAATAATAAACAAATCTCCGTTAGCGGGTGGCTACAGAAGAAGAATAATTGATGATTTTGAGTTAAATAATGTCTATCGACAAGCTTCAATTTCTGCAATAAATACGCTTTCAGATCTGGATAAATATCGCTCCGATTCAATTAGAGTGCTCTCCCATTTGGATGGAGATATTGAGAAATACATTAGACTCATGTCGCACATGTTGGAATTGAGAGATCAATGGATTGAAATAATTGGTTCGGGTGTCAAAGTCAATCAAGAAGATTTGAATCATCTAAAAACTTTATTAGAGGAGAATATTGGCAATGTAATAAATAATCATCTCAAAATGCTCTCTGAGATTTTCCCTGATAAGGAATTTAGGAGTCTTGAAAAAGCATTTGATTTTTTGATAAATAATCAAAAATCTTTAATCACCAAAGATCAAAAAATCTCACCGACCAAAAGAGATACATTTAATCAGAATATGTGGAAAGCGATCGCCAACTTGCTCACCACGAATGATGGTAAATGGAGAAAGAGGATTTCCATTAATGAGGGTATACCTGCCTCTCAAACAACCATAAAAAAAACGATTATTAAAGCATTATCATGTCTAGAAAGAGATCATATACTTAGAGATTTATTACACTCAGCAAAAAAATTACCAGAATCTAAATACGATAAAGATCAATGGGAAGTATTGCTTTCTCTTATGCGGCTACTTCCTATTGCTGTTGCTGAATTAAAGGCAATATTTAATTCCAGAAATATTTCTGATTACATAGAAATAGCTGATTCTGCTCTCTTTTCTTTATCTAATGAGAACGGACCTACTGATTTATCCTTAATGATAGATTATCAAATTAAACATATTCTTCTAGACGAAGCACAAGATACATCTCGGAGACAATTTAACCTGATTGAAAAACTTGTTGAAGGATGGGAAGAAATTGATGGAAGAACTTTGTTTCTTGTGGGAGATCCAATGCAATCTATTTATCGATTCCGAAATGCTCGTGTTTCATTATTTTTATCAGTAGTCAAAGACGGTATTGGTAATCTTAGGCCAAAAAAACTCGAATTATCAGAGAATTACAGGTCTGAAAAATTACTTGTTGAGAAATTTAATGAAGTTTTTACTAAGGTATTTCCAAATAAAACACATCTCCTATCAGGCGCTGTTAATTACTCTAAATCCACTGCAACCAAAATGAATGATAATGAAGGTCAATTTGAACTTCATACATTATTTAATCAAGATGAAAAAAATGAGTCTGTTTATATTAAAGAGCTAATACAAAAGAAACTAGAATGTACAGACAATGAAATTGTAATTCTTGTCAGGTCAAGAACTCATCTATTCCCAATATTAAAAGAATTAAAGTCAGCAGATATAAAAGTTTCAGCAATTGAGATTGATCGACTCATAGATCTTCCTGAAATGATTGAGCCAATAGCAATCACAAGGGCATTAAGCAACAAATCTGACCGAGCTGCTTGGATTGGGCTCCTAAGATCACCTATGATTGGGTTAACTTGGAATGACATTTTAGCGCTAATAAAAAATACGAATGATGATATATGGAATATCATAAATGACAATAACAATCTCAGGCATTTATCAGTAACAAGAAGAAAGATCATAATTAAATTTCGAGAAATTCTAAGAGAGAGTTTTCAAGCGAGTAACAGCAGATCTTTAAGAGACCGAGTGGAGAAAATATGGTTTCGAATGGACGGATTGGCACTCATTAAATCCTCAAATCAATTAAAAAATATTAGGTATTATCTTGATATTATTGAAGAAATTGAAAGTGATAGTAACTTGAAGGATGTATCAAGAATCGAGGATATTCTTGATTATTACCGTGTTTCAAATATGAGTGACAATGATACAAGAGTGAAGGTAATGACCATTCATAAAGCAAAAGGGCTCGAATTCGATCATGTAATTATTCCTTTTTTAGCAAGAAAACCCCATCACAATGATAAGACACTCATCAACTGGATTGATTATAAAACAGATAAAAATGACCTCATCATAAGCCCAATTGGAACAGATGGTGAGGATCTCCTATACAACTATATAAATGATTGCATCAAAGATGCTAACGAAAACGAAATCTTAAGACTCATTTATGTAGGATTTACACGGGCATGTAAATCATTAGACATTATTGGGAATGTAAAATTAGTTGAAGAAAATGGTAGTAGAGTAATTAAAGCGCCATCAAAACAGTCATTTCTCTATAAGCTTTGGCCGGCATTCAATGAAAGTTTTGAGCGTAATAAAAATTTAAATAAATCCATACAAAATCAAAAGAAAGAAAAACAATACATAAAGCCTACCCTAAAAAGAATTAAATCTGATTATTGTATTAATGAAAAATATCTTTGGTGTGACGAAAATGTTTTTTTCAAACAGGATGTTCCTTTAAGTGAAAATGATATTGAATTTTCATGGGCGACAGAAAACGCTATGCATTCTGGTTCAATTATTCATTGGTGGCTTCATAGATTTTCCTTGGAAAAAAGAATAATCCCAATAGCAAAAATTAATCACTATAAGTCAATTAACAATAAACTGATAAAGAGCTATTTTATCGACAAAGAACAAATTCCTGATGTTATAAAGAGGATTGATTCTACACTCTCAAATGTAATCCAAGACAAAAAAAATCATTGGATTTTCCTTGGTGATGGATACTCAGAAATACCTTTGACAGGACTCTATCAGGGGAGAGTTGAATCAATAATCATTGATAGGGTGAATATTGATGAAAATGGCAATCATTGGGTAATAGATTATAAAACTGGTTCACATGATGGTAGTGATACTGAAGGATTTATTGAAAATGAGATCATTAGATACAAGCCGCAACTTGAAAAATATGAGTATATGTATAAGGGATATTCTGGCCAGGCACCTAAACTAGCCCTTTATTATCCCAACCTAAAGCAGTTGATTGAATTGAAATAGTCAGCTTAGATTTCCCCCTCAAACCTGAATGATCTCTGACCATTTTCATTTACAGTGCCCAAAAAACTTAAAATAGTTCTTACCTGATTGCTCGTATTCTGTTTTGCAGAGACAGTCCCATCAATAATATACTTTCCAGATAAAGTTAATGATATTGTTGCTGCAATATCAACTTCACCGGAAATTTCATCTATACTTCCATATATTTCGCCATTACGTTCAAATAAGTTAATTTTATAACTCCCCAAAATTCTATTGGATATTCCCTTCATTACTAAATTGTTTAATAGTATTTGTCCCTCAAGTTGATTGATGTCTTTATTATTTAGAGACAAGGACTTTATATTCATGACAATTTCAGTAGAAATACCAAGAAATGGTACAATTATTTCAAATATATCATTTGGAAAATTACCTTTAATATCCGTTGCCCTTAAATTATTCATAGAGTCTAAAATGAGATTGAATTTTAACTGACCATTAAATGGATATGTTGATACATCAAAAGTTAGATTGCCTTTTAATAGTTCGCTTGGAACGATTTTCCATCTTGTCTGTCTGAGATAAATTTGATTGCTACTGATTTCACTTGCACTGCCTTTCCAGACTGTTCCATTTACACCGTTTACTTTAAGATTATTGTTATTTATTGAATTAATTGCTGTTGAAGCAGGAAACTGCAATATCAACATTAAGAATAATATGAAAAGTGATATGAGTAACTGTTTTTTTTGTATTCTTAATCTCATATTTCTATCAAGGTGATAGTTGCATTTACAAATCCAGGATTATTTGTCTGGGATTCGGATATATTTGCGCCATCTATGTCGATATTATATTGATTGCTAAATTGCACTAAACTTTGAATTAGAGCGTTAAACAACACGTTTTCTAGATCGAGTCTGATCTGATTTTCACCAGATGGTTGGCTTCTTTGTAATGTTGATAGCATATTATTTTCTCTCAACACGCGATCTACAATAATAACCATTGACTCACTGTTTTGTTTGATGATTGAATTATTAGATTCATTGGATCTGATTTTTTTTAAGTGCTTTATCTCAACAATTGACCATTCTAGTTCAGCGATTCTTTTTTTTAAATTTTGCTGCTTTTCTATAATGGGGTTAATTATATAAATAGGTGCGACTATTGTTATTAAGACTGTACAGAGAATTAATATCAGTATTTTTTCGCGTTTTTGGAGTTGCATAAATCTATTCGTGATCATAGATTTACCTGTATTTGAATTCTACTCTCAACTTTACTGTCAGACTGATTGGTTGTTTGGATTATTGCGTTGAGAGAATTATTGCTGTTTATATTGGTAATCAATGAATCCAGTGATGTCAAGGTTAATGTAAATACTCTCAAATTAAAACGATTATCATCAAAACTAATTGAAGATAGTTGAACATTATTCTCTTTTGCAACAGATTCGCTGATTAAATTTAATCCATTCAAAAAAATTGAATTGTTCATGTTTAATTGAGCACCATTCTTGATGGAATTTACTATCCTTACGGGGTCATCAACATTAGGTGCACTATTATAGAAATACTTGTATTCATTTAGAAAATAAGCAGACAAATCTGCCTCATAATTAACTAGCTTATTTGTCGTAAGCACATTATTGATTATTAGTGATAATAGAAGAAAAATAGCAAGGGCAGCAGATTTCCTCCAAGGCTTAAAGACTTTTTCAAATTTGATTTTGGGCTTGAAATCTCCTTGAAGAAGGTTTATCTGATCTTGTACGAAGTAATTTTTTATAAATTCCTGAAAAGCGCCTTTTGAAAGTATTTTAGTATCTACACTTTTATAAGTATCGGCTAACCCCCTGATTTGCTTAATCAGTGAATCATTATTTTTGGATAGTGAAATTTGTAAATGATTAATATTATTACTTTCTAATACTTTTATAATAGCGGTTAGCTCCATAATATCCAATGTATATGGTTCTTTAAATCCACATCTGCCATGTGCTTTTGCATCTTCTATGATTAAGTTAATTGTATCTTCAGTCATAGAGACGCATGAATTTTCTGATACAACAAAAGATGGACTGATATTAATTTCTTTAAGTTGATTTAAATAATTTTTGAAAAGTTTTCTATTAATAACATTTACGATTATTGATTCATCAATCTCGGATTTTTTAAATGCAAAATGACAATCATTTATATCACTTGCAATATCATCCTCGAGTGCGAAGGGGATAGCTTGTTTCAATTTTGCGTTAGATTTGATTGGCAGAGTTAAAGACTTGCTCAGTATTTCTTCACCAGGGAGCATAATAATTACAGTATTATTTTTCAACTGATCTGGAATACCATTAAAATCTCCGTACTTGATTGAATCTTTTATCTCACCTTTTTCATTTGCTACGACATATTCACATCGACTTTCATTATTATGAAATAATCTTATTATCGTGTAATTCTTTGTCATTATCTAAATTGTCCCAAAACTTCTATAAACCGTTGAAGCAGAATTCTGCGATTTTCTCTTAATCATGCTGTACATTAAAATCGAAATATTATCTATATTTACCAGCAATTTCAGTTGAAAGTAATTTGTTTTGTTTGTCACATTGAGTAAATTATCAGAATCAAGTAATGGTTTAAATGTAACTGCAATCTCATCATATCCAGTCCCGCGCCTTTCTTCTATCAGTCTTTTGACTTGAATGTCAGAAATACCATCATCAAGAGACTTAAGTATCAAAGGTGATGCCGTATTCACATTAATTTTTGAGTTTTCGGGGATTGAGGTCACATAAGGTTCCATTACCTTGTATATTTCTGTATTAATTGAACTTATAGATAGAAGCTCACTTATGGATATCATTTTTTGATTAGCGGTTCTATAGGCTGGATTTAACTTCATATAAATATCATCTTCTGCACCATCGGGATAAGTTGTGTATTGATCGGAATCAATCCAGTCAATTATCGCATTTGCAATTATAGGATTAAGATCAAGATTTGAGAGCACACGCTCAAAAAATTTAAGTTGATTTTGATCTATCTCACCATTTTGTTTGACTAAATTATTGATGTTAAAGTTGCCCTGAAGATCATATATCTCTCCTTTAATCGATCCGCCATCAATTGGTAGATTTGGCAATTGCCTTGACCAGAATTCACCTAAATGGTCAGATTCTGAAATCTTGGCATCCTGAATCAACAGCTCTTTAACCCAGCTCTCTACTCCTATTGCAACTTGAATTGCTTGATCTCTGTTTATATTCGATATGGTTTTTCTTGTATTTAATGTATTCTCCCACAGAAGATTAATGGTTATTAGGCTCACAATAGCGACGATCATCATTGCTGTTATCATTGCTACACCACTATTTTTTTTGTTTTTTAACATTATGTATTAATTTCAATGGTACGCTCTATTTCACCAATATCGCCAAAAGTTATAGAAATTCTAATTGCTTTTGGAAGGGCGCGTAATCCTTCTTCCTGTGTCATATCAATAGGAGGCCACTGATCAGTCCATTCATTATTATTTTTTAAGAATAACAATTGTAATTTATCAATTCCGTCAAATAACTCATTCTGTATTAACTCATTACTGTATGTTTTATCTAATACATTCCAGTGATATCTGATTAACTGAGAATCAATAAGATCATAAGCTACTCTTTGGATCGATCCTCTTTTCATGCCCAATCGATTTGGCCAGCCATGTCTTGAAAATTCAATTAGATATCCATTAGCACGATTTGATGTTATAGCACCTATTTGTGTATTACCTATCTCACTCCTTATGGGTCTTTTTGCTAATTGGATGTAATCTTGATCAATTTGACTGAAACCCCTTTGCAATGATTGCATTCTAGTATTCAGTTTTTCAATTTTTTCAGAGGAAATGATAGTTTGATTTAAAGTGCCATACGCAAAGGCAGACAGAATAGAAAAAATAGAAATTGCAACAAGGACCTCAATGAGCGTGAAACCTTTTTCTGTATTATTCATTTTCTATTTCATCACCATCAAAGATAAAACCAACAATTGATCTAGAGGGCAGATTATCACCAAGAAGTGAAACAGAAACATCCAATCGATAGAATTTATCAACAGTTGTTTTTGAGGTAATTGTTTCCCATTCCCAATCATAATTTGCAAATCTTAGCGTGCCTTTTCTTAAACCTACTGAGACTTTATTTTTAAATAAACGTTCCTCGGCCAATTGATTTTGAGCAATCCAATTTGAAAACATTCTTTTTTGAATTAACTCTGTCCTTATTATATCTTGTGTTGATACAGCAATTAGTGCGCCAAGAGAGACAGCTACGACCGTCAACGCAACGAGAACCTCTATTAGTGTAAATCCAGAATGCTTTTTTTCTAAATTTAAAATGCGTGTAACCTCATTTTTATAATTCTTTGGTAGTGATGGAGCCATTAATTTTTGCTTCAATTATTAACTCAGCGTTTTCACCAGTTAATGTGATTAAAAATGGACTGATTTCTCCGCTTGAAAATAGAATAATATGGGGAAAAAGACTTTGTAATTTATTTTCTTTTTTACTCTTGATCTTAATTTCATTATTTTCAAGCTTAATCTCAAAATTAATCTCTTCTGAGAAATATCTCTCTCTGAAAATATGATCGTTTTCTCTTGTGTTCCATGTCTCTAAGAATGGATCAAAGTCCAAAAACCGATAACCCCTTTGCATGAACTCTACCCCAATTTCCCTACCTTGTAATACTGATTCATCACTTGCCATCTGAATTAATGATTGAAGTTTGCTGGATTCATTCTTCAATCTCTGGTCTGAAGGGGGGTTAAATAATATCAAGGACATCGCGGTGATAACAGCAATGATCGCTATAGTCACCAGTATTTCTATGAGTGTAAAGCCACGCTCGAGTTTATTGATACCGCTATAAATTTTTATTTGTAACTTCTTGTGCATAAGAAGTGATCAGTTCATCCAGTTACCAATATCAGCATCTTCTCCTTCACCACCCAGAACACCATCTCTGCCATACGTAAAAATATCAAATTCGCCATTAATTCCTGGATACATATATTGATATTTGTTTCCCCATGGATCATCAGGAACCCTGTCCAGATATGGACCTTTCCAGTTTCTTGCAGATTGACCTAAGGGTTTACTAACGAGTGCGTTAATGCCTTGCTCGGTGGCAGGATAATTAAAATTATCTAAACGATACATTCTCAAAGCGCTTTCAAGACTCCTTATGGTTTGCTTAGCAGCGGTGATTTGAGCATCTCCAACTCGACCGATAAAATTAGGAGCAACGATGGCTATTAACGTGCCAAGTATGATCACAACCACCATAATTTCAATCAGTGTGAAGCCCTTATTTTTTTTGGATCTTTTCATTTAGCTTCCAATATTTAATTATCATTTAAAATAATATCCAAGATAGACTCTCAAAGAAAGTACAGATGTATTAATTATGTTAAAATTTTATCTAAATCATATATACAAATTATTTCAAAATTATTTCAGAGGTTAAATGGTGTTCGCTGCAATTTTTCCAGGACAAGGTTCACAATCGGTAGGTATGATGCAGGAGCTATACCAATCATCGTCAACAATTCAAAATATATACGAACAAGCATCATCACTTCTTGGATATGATCTCTGGAAATTAACATCCTTAGATGACAACAATGAGTTAAGCAGCACTGTATACACGCAACCTGCAATGCTTGTTGCAGGCATCGCTTCTTGGAATCATTATATTGATAATTTTGATATCAAACCTTCCTATATGGCAGGGCATAGTCTGGGTGAATATACAGCCCTTGTGTGTAGTGGTGCGATTGATTTTAACGATGCATTATCTATAGTAAAAACCAGAGCAGAGTTAATGCAAAATGCTGTTCCTGATGGTGATGGTGCAATGGCAGCAATTATTGGCCTTGAAGATAAAAAGGTAATTGAATTATGTGATCGGTATAAAGGCAATAATATTGTTGATGCAGTTAACTTTAATGCACCAGGTCAGGTTGTTATTGCAGGAGAAAAAAAAGGAATAGATAAAATTTTAGAGAATGCAAAAGATTTTGGCGCTAAAATGGCTTTACTTCTCAATGTCAGTGTCCCTTCACATTGCAGTTTGATGGATAGCGTGGCAAGCGAACTAAAAGAAAAACTAAATTCAATTAAGATTAATGAGACTAAAATACCGGTATTGAATAATTTAGAGGCATCAGTTTACAAGAATGCATTGCACATATTAGATGGGCTATCTAATCAAGTTAGAAAACCAGTCAAATGGACGCAGACAATCCAATACCTTGTTGAACAGAATATTAATATTCACATAGAATTCGGGCCAGGCGGTGTCTTGACTGGACTAAACAAAAGAATTGACCGTTCTCTACAATCCATAAAATACGACTCTCCCGATTCTATGAAATTAATCAATAAAACATTTTGTGAGAAGGAAACGCTATGAGTATTTTTTCTAAAGATATCCTTAATGACAAGATAGCCATTGTGACAGGTGCATCCAGGGGCATTGGAAGTGATATTGCAATAGCACTATCTGAGTCAGGAGCTTATGTTGTGGGAACAGCTACCTCACAGACTGGCGCCGATAAAATAAAAGAGACTCTTCAGGATAAAGGTGAAGGTAGAGTGCTTGATGTAAATGATGCAAAAGAAATAACTGAATTAGTTGATGATGTAAACAAAAAACATAATGGTATCCATATTCTTGTCAATAATGCCGGTATAACTAAAGATAATTTGTTAATAAGAATGAAAGATGATGAGTGGAATGATGTTTTAGATACAAACCTAAAAGGGACTTTTAAAATTTGCAAATCTACTATTAAAATTATGATGAAGCAAAGATATGGCAGGGTTATAAATATCAGCTCTGTTGTAGCCATATCTGGAAATCCAGGACAAACAAATTATGCTGCAAGCAAAGCAGGTATTATCGGATTCACAAAATCCTTAGCAAAAGAGGTTGCATCACGCAATATTACGGTAAATTGCATTGCTCCAGGATTTATTGCAACAGATATGACAGATCATCTTTCAGACGATATTCAATCATCTTTAATGAGTGGCATACCATTAAAAAGATTAGGTAAATTGAGAGAAATAAGCAATTCTGTCGTATTTTTAGTATCAGAAGGGGGATCCTACATTACCGGTGAGACAATCAATATTAATGGCGGTATGTTAATGAATTAGTAGAATGATTCGTAACTTTACCTTATAATCACGCACCATTAATAATTTGACTAGATAATAATAATTAATGATTTAAATTTTTGATCAATAGGAACTTCAGATAATGTAGTTTAGGTTTGATGATATTGATCCTTAAGGAGATAAAAATGAGTAATATTGAACAGCAAGTCAAAAGTATTGTTGCAGAACAACTCGGTGTAAAAGAAGAAGAAGTTACAAATGAAGCATCTTTTGTAGATGATCTTGGAGCTGATTCTCTAGATACGGTTGAACTGGTGATGGCTCTTGAAGAGGAGTTTGATACTGAAATTCCCGATGAAGAAGCAGAAAAAATAACTACAGTTCAACAAGCAATTGACTTTGTGAATTCAAAAAGTCAGTAATACATAATCATTTCATAATATATAAAAACGTCTCTTCATGAGACGTTTTTTTTGAACAAAATCTTTTAACTTATTCGTCAATTACAAATTAATAAAATGATATGATGATTTTGTGAAACCTATTATCAATACAAGAATATTATTTTTTTTCATCGTAATTATTTCTTTGTGCCTGTATTTGCCATATTTAAACCTTCAGCAAAAAGTTGATATAGAGGGTGAATCAATTCTTTTTGATATTAATCAGGGCGATAGTTTCGGAAAAACTCTGAATAATTTGAAGAATAAAAAAATAATTTCCAATACAAATTGGATATATCTGTATATAAGACTATTTAATAAAAGCAATCAGATTAAAGCAGGTGAATATTTAATCTTAAAAGAAGATTCGTATCTAGATGTTATTGATCAATTTATCTCAGGAAAAGTTCATCTTCATCCATTTACAATTATTGAAGGATGGACGTTAACGGATTTGAATAACGCGATATTGAATTCATCATTTATAAAAAAAAGTAATAAATTGCTAGATCACAATAAGTTCACAGACAAATTTCATTTAGGCAGTTCAGAAATTACTTCTGAGGGATTATTTCTACCTGAGACTTACTTTATAGCCAAAGGAACAACCCCAGAAATGTTGTATGATATGGCTCATAAAATGTTGATGGGGGAATTAAATAATCAATGGGATAATAGAGCTCCTAGCTTACCCTTAAAGTCAC
>CABYDR010000004.1 GCA_902517795.1 uncultured Woeseiaceae bacterium
AGTAGAAGCCGGCTCAGGTTCAATGCAGGTCCCGCTTGATTCAATTGTAACCGCGGTCATGGAGTGGGGTATGGATGAGGGTATCGTTGCCGATGGGGCTCTAGCGATGTCAGACTCGCAGAGGGCAGCCTTCTGGCGTTTGCGTGAAGAGCAACCAGAGGGGCAACGTCGACTTGGCACTCAGCTCAAGCATGATCTTTCGGTTCCTCCTCACCGGCTCGACGAATTTTTAGATCGTGCGAATGATGAGTGCGATGAGATCCTTAAAGGGGTGACAGTCAATGCATTTGGTCATCTAGGAGATGGTAATGTCCATTACAATCTTTCACCACCTACAGGGCGGCGAGATTTTTCGGGTCTAGGTAATGAATTTTCTATTAAATTAGGCAGATTGGCCACTGTAATGGGAGGTAGCTTTGCCGCAGAACATGGGATCGGGCGAACGAAAGTTGAGCTAACAGATCTCCTGCGAGAGCCAGTAGAGCGGAATTTGATGGTTAGCCTAAAGAAAGCGTTGGATGAAAATGATCAGCTCAATCCTGGTGTGCTGGTTTCATAATACTTATAACCTATGTGCTCAGCACCATAAATTGAAGCACTTACATTCAATTGAAAAAAATTAACTCAAATTAGAAAAATTTAATTATGGTCAAAAAACTCTGGCAACATTTAAGTAAAAAGCGCAGAACTCAATTATTATTATTATTAATTTTAATGCTTTTAGCATCTATCATGGAGGTCGTGAGTATTGGCGCTATAGTACCATTTTTAGGAGCGTTAACCTCGCCTGAAACAATATTTAAACATGAACTTACTCAGCCAATAATTGAAATGTTGGAAATCACAGAGGCCAATCAACTACTTCTACCATTAACCGCCATCTTCGTAATTGCAGCACTCACCGCTGCTGCTGTTCGCTTGACTCTACTGTATTCTTTAACAAAATTTTCATACGCTGTCGGTGCTGATATTAGTATTGATGTATATAGACGAACTTTGTATCAAGATTATTCGATTCATATATCACGTAATAGTAGTGAAATTATCAATGGCATCATTAACAAAACAAACATCGTTATAGGCGGGATTCTAGCACCAACAATGACCTTTATTAGTTCAATGCTTATAATGGTCGGTATCATAACAACGGTGATCATTATTAACCCATTCGTTGCTTTAATTTCATTCTCTTTTGTTTCATTCATTTATTTAATAATCACTTTGTTTGCCAGAAAATATTGGCAAAGAAATAGTGGTTTAATAGCAAAGAAATCAACACAAATGGTCAAATCCTTGCAAGAAGGTTTAGGTGGGGTTCGTGATGTCTTAATTGATGGCACGCAAGAATTTTATTGTGACCTCTACCGGAATGCTGACTTATCGTTGCGAAAAGCCAGTGCCAGTAATATCTTCATTGGACAGAGCCCGCGATATATGATGGAGGCAATTGGCATGGTTTTAATTGGAGTGCTGGCATACACATTAACACTTGAAGAAGGAGGGTTAGTGGCAGCTATACCCACTCTAGGAGCGTTAGCCATTGGAGCTCAAAAGTTACTTCCGACGATGCAGCAAGCATATGCGTCTATTAGTGCGATAAATGGTTCAAAGGATTCTTTTAATGATGTGTTATTTTTACTCGATCAGCCGTTACCTCTAAAAGAGTACCGTGACTCCAACAAAAACTTTGTACCATTTAAGGAAAGCATTAGTTTTAAGAATGTAAGCTTTAGATATACAGACGACACACCTTGGATATTGAAAAATGTAAATTTAAGCTTTAAGCGCGGCGAGAAAATTGGAATAGTCGGAGTTACAGGTAGTGGTAAAAGCACATTGTTAGATATTTTAATGGGTCTTCTTGCCCCAACATCAGGAAAATTATTAATTGATGGTGTCGCAGTTGTAAAAGGAAATAGAGGAGCGTGGCAAGCACATATTTCTCATGTACCACAAAGTATTTATCTAGCGGATAGTACTATCCAAGAAAATATAGCCTTTGGTGTTTTGCCAGAGGAAGTTAAGGAATCTAGAGTTATCTTAGCCGCACAACTGGCAGAAATTGCAGAAACGATCAATAGTTTAAAGAATAAATACAAAGCTTTGGTTGGAGAGAGAGGTGTTCAACTTTCTGGTGGCCAAAGACAACGAGTTGGTATAGCTCGTGCGCTTTACAAGGACAGTGATCTTATTATTTTTGACGAAGCCACAAGTGCGTTAGACAATCAAACAGAACAGAAAATAATGAAACAAATTGACCAAATGAATAAAAATCAGACAATGTTTTTCATAGCTCATAGACTGACAACATTAAAACAATGTGACACTATACTTAGGGTAAATAAAGATTTTACAATTGATGAAATTCGTTATCAGGATCTGGAAATATAAGTATTTTTTGAATATAAAAAGCACTCTTTTACCAGTAATGTAATGAGTTAAATCAAACAATCAGTTTGATTTTTTTAGATATTAAGATGGTAAGTATGCTTGGTATTGCCTTGGCTTATTATCTTCGATGCTTCTCAACCAAAATCCTCCAATACTTAATATTAAATGACTTGTGACCAGAAAAGAGAAAAAATAACATGTTTAAAGACTCAACAATACTAGTAACAGGTGGCACGGGCTCTCTTGGGCACGCATTCATACCTATGACTTTAGAAAAATATAATCCTAAAAAAATCATAGTTTTTTCTCGTGACGAAATGAAACAGTGGGAAATGGCAAAATTATTTAAAAATGATCCTAGGGTACGTTTTTTGATTGGTGATGTGCGAGATAAGGATCGGCTTTATCGAGCCTTACATAGTGTTGATTATGTTGTTCATGCTGCAGCCACTAAAATTGTTCCAACAGCAGAATATGATCCATTTGAATGTGTCAAAACTAACGTCTTTGGTGCAATGAATCTAATTGATGCTTGCATTGATAAGGGTGTTAAGAAGATTGTCGCTCTCTCCACTGACAAGGCTAGTAGTCCTGCCAATTTGTATGGTGCCACAAAGTTAACATCAGATAGATTGTTTGTCTCTGGTAATTCATATGCTGGTGAACATTCTACTGCATTTGCCGTTGTGCGCTATGGTAATGTAATGGGATCTCGTGGTTCGGTGATTCCATATTTTATGTCAATTGTTCAAGATGGAATATTACCCATTACAGATAATAGAATGACTCGATTTATGATTTCATTAGAACAAGGTGTAGAGTTGATCTGGCATGCTTTTGAAGATACGAAAGGCGGTGAGATATATGTTAAAAAAATTCCATCGATGAAAGTTACTGATATCGCTCTAGCAGTTAATAAAGAGGCTAGGCAAGAAGAAGTAGGGGTGCGACCTGGTGAGAAGCTACATGAGCAAATGATCGGTCTAGAGGATGCACCTTACACTTATGAATACCCTGAATATTTCAAAATACTGCCGTCCATTCATGGGTGGCATAATGATGAGGAGAGAATAGGTTCTGGTATAAAAGTGGATCCAGACTTTACTTATCGCTCCGATAAAAATCTAAAATGGATGAAAATATCCGAACTCCAGCAATGGATAGAACAAAATAAAAACAAAATAGGGCGGATCTAAGAGTGATTCCATATGGAAAGCAAGATATCAATCAAGCGGATATTGATTCGGTTGTTAATATATTAAAATCAGACTTTTTAACTCAAGGACCACAAATTCCCTTATTTGAAAAAAATGTTTCTGATTACTGTGGAGTAAGTACTGCAGTGGCAGTCAATAGCGCAACTTCTGCATTACACATTGCATGTTTAGCTCTAGGTCTAGGCAGGGATGATTGGTTATGGACCAGTCCCAATACTTTTGTAGCCTCTGCTAATTGTGGTTTGTATTGTGGTGCTAACGTCGATTTTGTTGATATTGATCCTAAGACATATAATCTATGTATTAAAGAATTAGAAAAGAAATTAATTCAGGCTAGGAAAGACAATAATCTCCCCAAGATTGTCATTCCTGTGCATTTTGCAGGACAATCTTGCAATATGGAAAAAATCAGCTCTTTGAGCAAAGAATATGGATTTAGGGTTATTGAAGACGCCTCTCATGCCATTGGAGGTAAATACCAAGGTAAATCTATAGGGTGTTGTCAATATTCGGATATTACAGTTTTTAGCTTCCACCCAGTTAAAATCATCACCACAGCAGAAGGTGGATTAGCAACAACTAATGATGTCTCACTAGCTGACAAAATGAAATCACTACGAAGTCATGGAATAACCCGTGATACAAGTCTGATGACATCAGTGTCTGAAGGGGACTGGTACTATCAACAGATAGACTTGGGATTTAATTATAGGATGACTGAACTGCAGGCAGCTCTTGGGCTATCGCAGATGAAACGTCTAGATGAATTTGTAGCTAGGCGCCACGAATGCAAGGAGTATTATGATGAATTGTTAGACGGTGTGTCCATAGTTACTCCATTTCAAAGCCCGGATTGTTACTCCGCGCTGCACCTATATCCAATTCTATTAGATCAAGATCAAGTCAAAAAATCACGCCAGAAGGTATTTAAAGAGCTGAGAGCGGGTGCAATCGGTGTAAATGTGCATTACATTCCGGTCCACATGCAACCGTATTATAAAGATAGAGGTTTTAAAAAAGGTGATTTCCCAAAGTCTGAAAACTACTATAAAAGTGTAATTAGTATTCCGTTATTTCAGTCCTTAACAAAAGAGATGCAAGATGAGGTTGTTGGGACATTGAAGAGTATTTTAGAGTGAGATTATGTGTTATTCCAGCGCGAGGAGGGAGCAAGCGAATACCTCGTAAAAATATCAAAGAATTTTTCGGGCAACCAATAATTTCATACTCAATCAAAGTTGCCATTGCTTCAAAATGTTTTGACAGGGTTATCGTGTCAACTGATGACGCCGAAATAGCTGAAGTTGCTAAATCGTTTGGTGCCGATATTCCTTTTATGCGTTCAAAGCAACTGTCTGATGATCATGTAGGAACAGGATCAGTTACTAAACATGCAATAGAGTGGTTTGAATCGCAAGGACAGGCCGTATCAGACGTATGCTGTCTTTATGCAACAGCACCATTTGTTCAGGCTGACGCAATAAATGAAGCCTATCAGCAAATGACTCTAGAAAAAGCGGATTACTGTTTTACGGTGACAAACTTTGTATTCCCGATTCAAAGAGCAATTAAAATTACAGAGAACAATCGAATCGATATGTTTTATCCCAGTAACTATGCTCACCGATCACAAGATCTAGAAGATGCTTGGCATGATGCTGGACAGTTTTACTGGGGTAAAGCCGAAGCTTTTAAGCAGCAAAAAATTATATTTTCAAAAGATTCGACTCCATATATCTTGCCATCGTATTTGGTTCAAGATATAGATACGCTTCAAGATTGGAAGCGCGCAGAATTAATGTATCAAGTTTTAAAGCGGGTTGGACAGATAGATTGAACATAGTTTTTCGAGTCGATTCATCGATCCAAATTGGATTAGGGCACTTAATGCGCTGTATCGCCTTTGCGGATGAGCTTAAACGAAAAGGCTGCACTGTGACATTTATATGTAGGGCATTGGAAGGCAATTTAATCGAATCGGTTGAGCACAAGGTAATTGTGTTAGAAAAAAATGACGATTTTCAATCAGATGATCTATATTTGAACTGGTTAGGTGCTTCACAGGGACAAGACGCAGAACAAACAATAAAAGTGATGCCTAAAATGACAGATTTATTAGTAGTGGACAGCTATGCGCTGGGTCAGTACTGGCATCAAAAGTTAAGGGCGCATACTAAGAAGATACTTGTAATCGATGATTTAGCTGATAGACATTTTGATTGTGATATCCTGCTTAACCAAAACTTAGGCGTGGAAGAAAAAGTATATAAGGGAAGAGTACCAAGGGATTGCAAATTATTACTAGGCTGTAACTATGCCCTACTGCGGCCAGAATTCTCAGAAACAAGGGCCAAAGCATTGGAAAAAAGGCGCTACAACTCAGAAATAGAGAATGTTCTTGTTAGTCTGGGAGGGTGTGATATTGATAATGTTACTTACGATATTCTGCAGCAACTAGATAGCAAATTTAATATTGTCGTCGTGCTAGGAAAAACATCGCCAAATATTAAAATGATTAAAGCTTACGCTAAAAATAAGAATATTGAGGTTATAGTCGATGCTAATAACATGTCAGAGTTGATGTTAAATGCTGATATAGCAATTGGTGCTGGTGGTTCAACTTCATGGGAAAGGTGTTGTTTGGGATTGCCAACATTATTATATGTTTTGGCGGATAACCAGAGAGATGCAGCGGAGCGGTTAGAGGATCTAGGAGCAGTTATCATCATTGATAACTTAAAGACGGCTTTGCAGTTAATAATAGAAAACTCTGACTACCAAAATATTATGTCAAAAAATGCGCAGTCCATCTGTGATGGTTTAGGTTGCAAAAGAGTAGGAAGCTATGTCGTCTAAGAAAGTTGTAGTAGTTGGTTCTGGCATCACAGGGATTACTGCTGCTTATTTTGAAGCAAGGAAAGGTAATTCCGTTACTTTAATAGATTCTGATAAGAGAGCAGGTGGTCTACTAAAGAGTGATTTTTCTAATGGACAGTATTTTGATTATGGAACGCACATATTCTCTGAAACAATTATTCCAAAGCTAAATGATTTCTTATTTTCAGACCTAGATTGTAATAATTGTGTTATCACAGATAAAATTGAAACTTATTGCTATTTCAACGGTGAAATTAACTTCAAAAATGCCTGTGTTGACATAAATAGTTTGACTGAGCAGCTTTATTTAAAGGCGTGTCATGAGTTAATGACAGCAAGCGACAAAGCTGCTAATAATCTTGAATCGTTTTTCATAAATCGGTTTGGAAAGACAATTTATGAGGAGGTCTTTAAGAATGTTATTAAGAAATATTTTGGACTCGATGCACATCTACTTTCGGAGAAAATGGGGTATTTTTTTGATATGTCCAGGGTCATCGCCTTTGATGGTCCTGCTACGAAAGAGCTAACAAAAATTGATAAATTTAATCGAAAATTAGGTCACCACGTTAGAGAAAGCGGCGTAGCTAAATATTATCCTAAAGTCGGTGGCATTGGCGCTATTGTTGATCTTTTGCTGAAAAAGGTAGATCGAGAAGGGGTTAATGTAAAGTTATCAACAAACATTCAAAAGGTAAAAGAAGAAAAAGGCAAAATAATTTCGCTCCTAACAGAGGATGAAAAAATAAAAGTTGACAGACTTGTTTGGACATTACCCAGTAGTTTTCTGACGTATCTATCAGGGAATAAAAAAGGATTTCCGCCAAAATTTAGAAATACAGGTTTGTATGATTTTACTTATGAGCATCCTTTAAATTTGAAATCGGTATTCCTTAATGTTTATGATTCAAATCTATATACGGGCAGGGTGACTTTATACCAAAACTTATCAAAAACAAATAACTATAGCTGTACAGTAGAAGTTTTAACTGATCATAATGTTAATTTGTCCAGATTGATTGATACCATCCAAAAAGAATTAATAGAAATAGGTGTCGTAGATCAAAATAATCAATGTGTTTTCAAACAATTTCGTCCAATCAAAAGTGGCTTTCCAGTTTTAACTACAGAGTTCCTAGAGTCTCAAAGTGAATTGAGTAAATATTGTGAAAATTATTTCAAAAATGTATTGTTTGTTGGGCGTAATTCAGGTCAAGCGTTTTTTATGAACGATGTTTTGACTGATACTTTTGAAAAGGTTAAGGGAGAATCCAATGTTAAATGAAGAACAGAAGTCATTTTATGAAGAAAGAGGCTATCTAATCGTCGATAATATTGTGTCTGAAAACGATTTGAAATTAATTAAAGTCGGCATTACCAATATGCTGGATGCGATTATAGTTAGAGCTAAGAAAGAATACCCAAAACATCAAAATATATTAAAAAATGCTGACAATATATCAAAAAAAATGAACATTCTTGAAACTGTTGATCATAAGTATGTCGCAGAGCTTCACGATTGCATGTTAACTGCTAACAACCCTTATATTGCAAAAATCATTTCCTCAGAAAATATCTTAAATGTTATAAATAATTTGCTTGGAAAATCTTTTGACAACCCTTTATTTACGACCTCATCCATGGGTATCTTTTCCATGCCCCAGAATACACAACATACAGTAATTCAATGGCATACAGATACATTTTACACATGCAAAGATGGGGAGTATGTGCACTTGTGGACACCAATTATTGAAGACTCCTCTGAAGATCTAGGTTCTCTTCATATATTGCCTGGTTCACATAAGGAACCATTTACAGGTGAGATTAGAGATAACTCTAACTTGGAAAGTGATATACATAAATTTAGTATTTCAGATGAGTTTGTACAAAAATATGACGAAATTGTCGTTGAATTAAAACAAGGACAAGGCTTGTTTTTTAACCAATATTTAGTTCACAGAGGCGGGATAAATGGAACTGAAAGAACAAGATTTAATTTAGTAACACTATATCATTCAATGAGTAATCCTAAGTTCTCACCTTATTATTTACAGCATCCAAAATCACCAATTTCTAGCGATGAGTTCTTTGACGAAATGAAGCTGGGAAAACATTAAATCATGGTAAAAATTAATAATCATGTGCTAAGTAATTATGGTGAGCCCTTTATTGTTGCAGAAGCGGGAATTAATCATAATGGAGAGCTTAAGTTGGCTTTTGAGATGATAGAAGTTGCGAATAAATCTGGTGCTAATGCAATTAAATTTCAAACATATAGGACAGAAGAAGTTTGTGGTGACAAAACACAAATGTTTACCTATCAATCTCAAGGTAAAGAAGTCACAGAATCGATGTTTGAGATGTTTAGTCGCTATGAGTTTACCCGAGACGAATGGAATGCAATAAAGCAAAAGTGTGATAAAGAGGGGATTTTATTTCTGTCAACGCCACAGAATCGAACTGATCTAGACCTTCTAATGGAATTAGGCATCCCAGCTATTAAAGTGGGCTCTGATGACTTTGTTAATCTGCCGTTGTTATCAGATTATGCGACCACAAAATTGCCTATGATTGTATCTTGTGGCATGGCTGATATGGCGGAGGTATTCCAGGCTTTAGATGCAATTGGCACATTTGATGGTTACCCAACAGTCTTATTACTTTGCACCTCCCAATATCCAACGCCCTCCGATGATGTCAATCTGTTGAAATTAAAAACTTTAGCCAATTTATTTCCTGACTTAGTGCTTGGATTTTCTGATCACACGCAAGGATCACTTGCCTCCTCATTAGCTGTTAGTTTTGGTGCTGTCTTATTTGAGAAGCATTTTACGATGGATAATGGTTTATCAGGGCCCGATCATTGGTTCTCTGAAAATCCAACAACACTAAAAAGATGGGTGGATGACATACATGAATCATATAAGATGATGGGAAATGGTCTTATTAGGCCGACTGAAGGTGAATTAATAAACAAACCAGAATTTCAAAGAGTATTGGTTGCTAGTAAGGATATAGGAGAGGGAGAATTATTTAAATTAGAAAACATAATGTTAAGTAGGGTCGCTGGGGGAAAAGGGCTTCCACCTTCCTTTATGGATAGGATAATAGGTTCAAGGAGTAACAGGAGGTATAAAAAGAACGAGGCAATATTTATATGAAAAAAATATTTTTCTTGTTGAACGATTTTTCTGAGCTCAACATGCAAGTTTATTGCGATAAATATTTGTCTGATTATATTGTTTCTTCGGGTTCAGAACTCCCAAATAATCCTGGTGATTTTTCATTAATTGTTCCTTGGAACTATCAAAAAGTAATTAGAAATTACCCGTTTAATAATGTCATTATTTTTCACTCATCCGACTTACCAAAAGGCAAAGGTTGGGCTCCAATATTTAATGCCTTTAATAAAAATTTAAAATATTACGTTATTTCAGCAGTTTTATTAAGTGAACGAGTAGATTCTGGTGCCATTGTTGCTAAGGCAAAATTCAAAATCAAAAATACATACACCGCAGAAATCATTAGAAAAATTGATGAAGAAATTGTGTTTATGATGGTAGCTAAAATAGTCGAAAGATTTGATGGCAAAGAATTGACTGGGGTAAAGCAAAATAGCTTAAATGAAAGTTATTACAATAGACGCTATCCACAAGACAATGAAGTTAATGGAAATGATAGTCTGAATAAATTAATTCATAAATTAAAGGGTTGTGAAAAAAACCATCCTGCTTTTTTTACTTTTAAAGGAGATGAATTTATTATTTCAATTAAACCAAAAATAATGCCATCATTTCCAGAAGATTTACAGATTATATTCCTTTGATCCTGAGCGCACATCAACCTGTCTACCTGCCTTGGCTGGGGTTATTCCATAAAATTGTGCTTGCAGATTGTTTTTGTATATTTGATATAGCGCAATACCAAAAAAATGATTTTAATAATAGGAATAAAATAAAGACCGCGAATGGATCGCTACTTTTAACCGTTCCAGTTAATGCAAAAGGTAGGTTTAACGACCAAATTAAAAATACCAAAATCGCTAACCAACAATGGAAAAGGCAACATTTCAAAGCCATATATTTTAATTATAAAAAAACTCCATTTTTTAACAATTATATAGGAGAGTTAGAGGCTATTTATTTGGGCAAGGAATATGAATATCTATCAGATCTTAACACTACGATGCTGAATTTCTTTTTAGAAAAGTTGGACATAAAAACAAAAATAATAACAGCAAGTGATTATAATTTTGTGGGGCAAAAATCAGATTTGGTATTGAATATGTGTCAAAAGCTTAATGCTGAGAAAATTATCTTTGGCGAAAATGGTAAAGATTATGTAGATACAGATTCTTTTAAAAAGAATGGTATTGAAATATTTTTTCAAGAATATTCTCACCCTGAATATAAACAATGTTTTCAAAAAGAAGGGTTTCTCTCTCATCTATCAATTATTGATCTGTTATTTAATGAAGGTGATCGGTCAAAAGATATTATTATGAGTGGAAATCTGAAGAAAGTTTAAAAATAAGGGATTGTAAGAGATGGGATTTTCAAATGAATGGGATGATAAGTATCAGGATAATACTCATATGAGTGTTTGGCCTTGGACTAACCTGGTTAGCTTGGTTATGCGAAACAAGCCCCAAAAAAGAAATTTTAAGATCTTGGAATTAGGCTGTGGAGCGGGTGCAAATATTCCTTTTTTTGTTTCACTTGAGGCTGATTATTATTCAGTAGAGGGAAGTAAAACTATTGTTGACAAGTTACATCATAGATTTCCTTACTTAAAAGATAATATAATGATTGGTGATTTTACGGATTTCATCCCAGAGACTCAGTTTGACTTAATAGTTGATAGGGCTTCGTTAACATGTAATCACGAAGAATCAATCATTAAAAGTTTAAAAAAATGCCATGAAAGGTTAAATGTAGGCGGTAAATATATTGGAGTGGATTGGTTTTCTACTCACCATTCTGATTATAAAAAAGGAATTCAAGCTGAAGATGTTTGGACTAGAAAGGACATGGTCGGGAGTGGCTTTGAAGGTACGGGCAGAGCTCATTTTTCTGATCAAAATCATTTGATGGAGCTTTTTAAAGCATTTGAGGTCAAAAGCCTGTCTCATTCAGTTTTGACTGAAAAGATTCCTACTTTGAATACTACCGTAGCCACTTGGAACTTTGTTATGGAGAAGGTATGAGTAAAATATTAGTTGTTGCCGCTCATCCTGACGATGAAGTTTTAGGGTGTGGGGCAACTATTGCCAGACACATACATAATGGTGACAAGGTTCAGGTTGTTTTTTTGGCAGATGGTTTTGGATCTCGAAATAATGGCTCTGATAGAGATGCTTCGGCAGAAGAAGCTTCCGAACTTTTAGGTTGTGAGCCGCCAATTTTCCTAAACTTTCCTGATAATCAGTTGGATAGTGTTCCACTGCTTAACATAGTTAAAGAACTTGAGGAGGTAATTAGTGATTTTTTGCCAAGCATTATTTATACCCATCATTATGGTGATTTAAATATTGATCATCAAGTAACACACAGGGCAGTTATGACAGCTTGCCGACCGCAACCTAACTTTAGTGTTAAAGAAATCTATACTTTTGAAATATTGTCAGCTACCCATTGGCAGTCAGTGAGTATGGGTGGCCTATTTTCCCCAAATTATTTTGTTGATGTTAGTGATTTTATAAATAAAAAAATAGACGCACTGCGTTGTTATGCGAGTGAAATGAGAAAGTATCCTCACGCTCGTTCGTATGAAGCACTGAAAAGTTTGTCAAAGTACAGAGGGAGTTCAGTAGGTGTAAAGGATGCTGAAGCTTTTTGTATTGAAAGATTAATAAATTAAATTGAAAACACTTGTAACAACCGCATCTAAAGACATTTGGAGGGAAGATAATAATGTCATATTCCTTGGTGAATGGTGCAAACAATATAACGAAAAAGCTAATTGGAATAGTAAAGATAATGACACGTTACCATACCATTGGGACGACAAACAGAAACTTTCAAAAGACTATGATTACCTGGGAGATTTGTATGAAGTAATTCTTTCTAAGTTATCTTTCAAATTAAATGAAATTCATGATGTTAAATTCACGCAAAGATATTGGAGAATTGTATTAGGACCGTGGCTATCTTCTTATGTAGCTGCTGTCTGGGATAGGTGGGAAAATATCAACAAAGCCATTGCTATGAAAGAACCCATGAAGACTATTATTCCCGATAATAGCCAAACCACAAGAGTTGTAGCAAATAACTATTTGTCTGCGATTAGAATAATGGCAAGCAGTGATAACTGGAATTATTTATTGTACTGCAGTATCTTAAGGTGGCAGAACAATTCTAATATCACGCTAATAGAAAAACCCTTGGATTCATTAGAAGTGGCAAGTCCTCATAATGTAACTAAGCAGAGTAAAAGTCCTTTATACAAAATCGTAAATTTAATAGATTTTGCTCTAAATAAGTTGTGGTTTACCGGTGATTATCAGTGTGTTCATTACAAGAGTTATCTATCACCTATTTCACTGATAAAACTCTCACTCAGACTTCGTCAACCTATTAGGATTTTTTCTGAGTTTGAAAGAGAAGCTGTATATTCTAATGTAACTTCCGATCATCGTAATGATAAATTTTGGTTTAGGGTTAAGGGCGACTTTGAGGAGTTTCTATGTCAACAGATTAATAAGGACATACCCAGAGCATATCTAGAAGATTTTGAAAATATCCGAAATATTTTGAAAGGGTTTAATTACACATCAAAAGCAAAATTGATTATGACAGCCAATGCCCATTATCATAATGAAATTTTTAAAGTTTGGACTGCAGGTATGGTAGAGCAGGGCTCAAGGTTAGTTATAGCGGCTCATGGTGGCGCAATGCGTGTTAAGTTTGATACATTTGGACACGAGGAAGATATTAGCGATTATAAAACGACATGGCACGAACCAGTTCATACTAAGCACATCCAGCTATCACCTAATAAGTTTATTAGTAAAAATATATATTCTGGTAAGGGAGAGAATATAACTTTGATTGGGTTAGATACTTATAGATATGCTAATAGATTTCCAACAGCTCCCATAAGCTCTACTTTTTTAGTAGATTTTCGACAAAAGGTTGAGTTTATTAAGTTAGTTAAGGGAATAGGTCTAAAAAACTTAGTAGTCAGGCCTTATGCTAATCCATGGGGCTGGGCAAGTAGAGAGCGTTATAGTGACGAGTTTGGACAGGAAATTATTTCTAATATAAAGTCTATAAAAGAAGAACTATTGAACTCTAAAATTGTAATTTGTAGCTATCCCCAATCTACATTCTCTGAGGCTATGCATATAGGAGTTCCCACTTTGCTAATGTATGTTGAGAAAACGTGGACATTGCATGATAATTTTCTTCCCTTGTTAGAAGAAATGAGACGAGTGGGGATTTTCCATGCGAGCGCAGAATCAGCTGCGGCTCATATCAAGAAGATACATGAGGATCCTTTAAAATGGTGGAATGAAGAAGACACAAAAACAGTACGGTCAATGTTTGATCGAATTTGTGGGGCACCGGCTAAAGATATAAAGATAGATAAGGAGTGGGGCGAATTTTTCACAAAGATATTGGATCAATCTAGGACCATAACAATAGAACCCCAATAAAATAGCAAACAATTTGGGGAAAAAGTGAAGCTTTGTCTCTGCTAGGTGGGCCCCATAAGGTAATTCGAATGAACATAACAATTAGATGCAAAAAATTATGAAAAAAGTATTAATAACTACAGTTCCATTTGCTAATAAAAACCGACTACCACTGGAGTTGCTTGAAGATGCTGGCATTGAATACTTAATAAACCCTTTAAACAAGAAGCTGACAGAGGACGAGTTACTGGAAATAGTAGCTGATTTTGATGTCATTATTGCTGGCACAGAGCAAATTACCTCTAAAGTGATGAATCGTGCAACTAATTTGAAAATGATCTCGCGTGTAGGTATGGGTTTGGATAGTGTTGATCTATCAGCTGCTGGTAAGCTTGGGATAAAAGTTAGTTTCACCCCAGATGCGCCTGCTCCAGCTGTTGCAGAGTTGACAGTTGGTTTGATGCTCTCACTCCTGCGCTCTACTCATGTTGCCAACGCAGAGCTGCATCGTGGTGAATGGGTTAGACATTTTGGAAGACGTATTCCTGAAATAACTATTGGAATCATTGGTGTTGGACGTATTGGACAGCGTGTATTGAGGCGTTTAAGTGGCTTTGGAAACCCCCGGATTTTACTTAATGATTTAAATCCAGACGACAGGTTTATACCTCAGACAAACTTGGTATGGACAGATAAAGAAGAAATTTATAAACAGGCAGATATTATTAGCTTACATCTGCCCTTGACTAAACAAACAAAAAATATGATTCGTGCTGAACATATTGCCCTCATGAAGCCAGATGCAATCCTTATAAACACGGCACGTGGAGGTATTATTAATGAGTCCGATTTAGCTAATGCGCTCAACGCTGGGCATTTACATGGTGCTGCAATTGACGTCTTTGAGAATGAGCCTTATACGGGACCACTAGCGGACATAGAGCGATGCATCCTCACATCACATATGGGTTCGATGACGGTTGATTGTCGAACTCTTATGGAAATTGAGGCTACAGAGGAGGCTGTGAGGTTCTTGAGAGGTCTTTCTCTTGAAAGGGAAGTTCCAGAAGAAGAGTATGAATTCCAAAAGGGTGGATTATGAATAAGGTTTTAGTAATTGGAGGCTCAGGGTTTATGGGGAGTCACACAGCAGATTTACTCAGTGATAATGGATACGTCGTTACTATTTTAGATAAAGTGAAATCTCCTTGGTTGCGTGATGATCAGACTATGCTGGTTGGTGATGCCATGGACTCAAATGTTTTGATATCAGCGATGAATAAGATTGATTACGTATTCTACTTTGCAGGCATTGCCGATATTGCAGAAGCAAAAGTGAACCCTTATAAAACTATTGAAGTAAATATTATGGGGCTGACAAAAGCTCTAGAGGCAGGAGTAAAAAATAATATTGCAAAATTTATTTATGCTTCTACTATGTATGTTTATAGTGCTCAAGGTTCTTTTTATAGAGCAAGCAAGCAAGCCGCAGAGGCCATTATCGAGGCTTATCATGAAAACTATGAACTAAGCTTTGTATTATTGAGGTATGGGTCTTTATATGGGCCAAGATCCCAAAATTGGAATGGTATTAAAGGATTTGCGCGACAGGTTGTGAACCATGGTGCCATAGAATATCCAGGGAATGGCTCAGAAATTAGAGAATATATCCATGTCCTAGATGCAGCAAAACTTAGCATTAGAGCGTTGCATGATGATTATAAAAATAAAGCGATTACAATCACAGGCAATCAGTCTATGAGAGTGGCTGATATGTTCTCAATGCTTTTTGAAATTGCAGGAAAAGAACTCAATGTCAAATACTTAGACGAGCAACAAGGGTCAAGTCATTATGGCCTTACTCCCTATAGGTATACCCCTAAGACGGCACAAAAAATAATCCCCAATCAGTTTGTTGACCTGGGACAAGGACTACTTGATATTGTAGAAGAAATTCATAATGATCAGCACTGAAAAATATGATTTGATATTTTGGGACTTTGATGGAGTGATCAAAGAGTCAGTGTCTGTAAAGACAGATGCATATGTAAAATTATTTAAGCCCCATGGAAGCGATGTTTGCAAACAAGTTAAAAATCATCATCTTGCGAATGGTGGTATGTCAAGATTTGATAAGATTCCATTATATCTAAAATGGGTTGGCTTAGAGCAGAATGATGCAGAAGTTCAAAATTATTGTGATAAATTTAGCAGAATCGTAAAAGACAAAGTTATCGCTTCTGAATGGGTTCCTGGGGTTCAGGATTTTCTTCAAAGTAATAAAGAAAAATATATATTCATAATGGTTTCAGCTACACCTCAGAACGAGATAGAAGAAATATGTAAGAAGCTTAACCTCGATTGGGTTTTTTTGAAAATATATGGATCACCTGCATCAAAGTCAAAATCGATAAAGATCAGCATGTTCCATTATGAGGTTGATGCATCGTCTTGTGTCATGATAGGCGATGCTCAGGCGGATATTGATGCGGCACAGGATAACGATATTGATTTTATTTTTCGTAGGCATAGTGAAAATTTGAAATTAAATATTAATACTAATATCCAAACTATTGAGAATTTTAATGAGTTATAAAAATTTAAGTTTATTAGACTATTCGCATGATCGAACACTCCCATTCAAAGATGCAGCTGATGAATTGTTTAATGTTATTAACATATATACTGAACACGATGATGTTTTAACTTTTTATAAATATTTTGAAAATGTATATAAATTACCAAAACCTGTCGTTCAACAGAGATTAAGGCAGCATATTGCTCGTTCGTATTCGGAAAAAGATGCAGCGTTTAGATCTAGGTTAAAAATTAAAAATATTCCTAAATATTTAATACAGTATGGCGTTTTAATATATGCTTTAATTTTTGCAAAAAAAAGACGAAAAATAAAAGTTTTTAAGTTAATCATCGATGATATCTGTAGCGTAATTGAATTTCGAAGATGGAAAAAACTGATTGATGTTGTTGGTAAAGACCAAGTTTTGTGCAGGACGGATGAATGCGCTATTGATGAAGACTTTTCTGCTTGCTCTGTGTTCAACGATCATAAATTCCAAAACATAAATATATTAGACCTTTTAAAGTCTATAGCAAATGAATTCTTCATTGGCATTTGGGTAGTTCTTAAGGTGTCTTTAAAGACTAAAGTAAACCTATTCCCCATTGGATTGAGAATAATCTATAGCTATCTGACCTATAAATCGTTTTTTGAAACCAATTCTGCTTTATATATGATTCAAGAAAGACATTATAATACTGATGCTGTAAAAAATTATATGTTTAAAAAGGCTGGGGGGGAACGAACTGCCACTATTCAAAAAGGTATTTTCCAAAGAGATTCAGATTTTTTTTATATGGATATCGATGTTTTTTATACTCTTGGAGAGTCTGGGGTTGATGAGTTTTCAGAATATGGTGGGCGTGTAGGGAGCATAGTCCCAGTTGGGTCAATGTTTATGGAATACTATTGGTTTTCTAATATTCCTTCCAATTTAAAGCAGGAGTACGATGTTCTGTATCTTGGATTTAATTTTTCGGATAAAATGGATTCGTATGATGGGTTCTTAGACGATTACTATTCAACATTCAGGTGGTTAGTTCAACTGAAAAAAGAGAATCCTGATTATAAAATTGGCATCGCTCATCATTCAAGGGCGAAGATTCCAGACCCCGCTGAGGCTGCTATTCTATTTGATAGTGGTGTTGAGACTGTACAGAAATTAACAGGTAGTTATGCGCTCGCTTTTTCATCACGGTATACAGTTACTTATGGGTCGACTATAGCTTATGAATTGAGTGCCCATAATATGACAACATATTTTCTGGATCCTCGGCGTCAGTGCACATTCCTTCCAGTTGAAAATGTGAGTCATATAGACCGGCTTCGATTGACCACATACGAAAGCTTCGCCAGTTCTGTAAAAGCAGCGCTATCAGGAAATGGGAGATCATCACTTACGCAAGAGCAGAAGGCTCACTTGTGTTTAGAAAGTTCTAATGTTTCAGAAAGAATTTTTAAGACATTAGGTTCAAATGTATGATCCATGGGGGTAAAATTACAGCTCTAATTGCGGTAAAGGCTAATTCAGATAGGGTGGAAAATAAAAATATTAGGCCGTTTGCAGATAGTAATTTGTTAGAAATTAAATTAAGGCAACTTCAATCATTGGATATTTTCGATGAAGTGATTGTGTCGTCAGAAAGTGATGTAGTTCTATCAATGTGTGAGTCATTCAATGTTACAACTCATAAGCGAGACAGTTTCTACGCTACTTCTGAAGTTCCAATGAGCGATGTTTATGAGTATTTGGCAAAAATTGTGAGAACAGAATACATTGCTTGGATACCAGTGACAAATCCATTAGTTGATGGTCAAATTTATAAAAACGCTGTAACTTCTTTTAAGTCGATGGACCATAATGTCCACGACTCATTACTGAGTGTAAGTAGTGTTCAGGAATATTTATATTATAACGATATACCGTTAAACTTCACTCTTGATCCATGGCAAAGATCTCAAGATCTGGTAGGGACTTGCGCAATTAATTTCGCTATTAATATTTTAAGTAAGAAAAATATGATTGACCTCAGGTCCACTGTTGGGAGGAAACCCTATTTTTTTAATATAGACAAATGCACAGCTATAGATATTGACTATATGGAGGATTTTATCCTCGCAGAAATCTTATATAAATTAAAGAGAGACTGATATGATTCGTGACGACGACGTAAAAAATGTTTTGCAACAGGATGGTGTAGATTTGATAGATTTGCACTCATTTGAAAATAATACCTGTACATCAATTGAAGAAGTTAAAGAAAAATTTGGAGATGCTTCATGGGCGACTCGAATTGTCTATAACGAAAGGTTTGGTGGCGTTTTGATTAGGCAGTTTCCGGGTAGTGGAAATAGAATGCATTATCATCCAGATGCAGATGAATGCTGGGTCATACTTGAAGGTGAATGGGATTGGTTTATAGAGGGAAAAGGCACTCAACGAGTAGAACAAAATGACATTGTTTTGGTACAAAGCAATACTAGGCATCAAATAACTTGTGTTGGCGATAAGCCTGGCATTAGGTTTGCCATTACGAAGCCAGATGTGGAACATATATATGATGAGTAGAACTGTTGCTAATTATGATTTTTCAGGGAAAACTGTCTTGGTTTTAGGCGGAAGCAAAGGTATTGGCCTTGGTTTAGTTACCGAATTCTCTAAAAGTGGAGCAAGTGTTTATTATCTATCGAGGACCCCCAACTTAAAAAAAATTGGCACTCACATTAAGGTAGATTTACTAAATCAGAACAGCCTGTCATTGGTTTTAGAAAAAATAGAAAAACTTGAAGTGAATATTCTAGTTAACTGTAGTGCTATCAATTTTGCTAGAAAGCATAGTGATATCGATATCAAGGAATGGGAGGAAGTATTTAAAGTTAATGTTTCGTCTATTTTCATGGTTTGTAATGCAGTTTTAAAACATATGAAGGAAAAAAACTATGGGAAGATAGTAAATGTTTCATCAATAGCAGGAAAGCATAGAAGCATAGTAAGTGGGATACATTATGTTAGTAGCAAGGCCGCACTGATAGGGTATACACGTCAGTTATCATATGAAGTGGGTAAGTATGATATCAACGTTAATGCAGTTTGCCCGAGTCAAACGAGAACTGAAATGTATTCGGCCACCATGACTGCGGAAAAAGAAGACGAATTATTGAAGGGTATCCCGTTGGCCAGAGTAGCCACTATAGAAGAGCAAGTAGCGCCTATAATATTTCTTTGCAGTGATTCTGCTAGCTATATTGCTGGAGCAGTTATAGATGTGAATGGAGGTCAAATATAAAAAAACAAGCATAATGTAAGATCTCCAATAGTTTTCCTTCAATAATTAACAGAATCATGAAAAAGGATTAAAATGGCTAAATATTTAGTGACAGGAGTTGCTGGGTTTATTGGTGCAGCAATCGCAAAAAGGTTATTAGATGATGATCACGAAGTTATAGGGATAGATAACCTTACAACTGGTTATCTAGATCACGTTCCTGCAGGAGTTCACTTTTATGAAATGAGCATTCATGATATTGAAGTACTAAAAATACTTAAAAGTCATAATTTTGAAGCAATTTTCCACATAGCAGGTCAGAGTGGTGGGGAATTAAGTTACGCAGACCCTATATACGATCTGCAATCTAATGCTCAATCGACGTTACTTTTATTAAAATATGCGTGTGAGTCCCAATGCAAAAAGATAATATATGCAAGTACGGTTTCTGTCTATGGAGAACCGAAAACTTGTCTTAATATACCAGAGACTGAAGTACTTAATCCTAAGTCTTTTTATGGCGTTGGGAAGTTAGCGAGTGAGAACTATTTAAGGATATATGCCAAGCAATTTGGTCTTGATACGATATCATTGAGACTCTTCAATGTATATGGTCCTGGCCAAAATTTAAATAACTTACAACAAGGCATTACAAGTATTTATTTGTCACAAGCGTTAAGAGGTAGGCATATCCATATAAAAGGATCAAAAGACAGATTTAGAGACCTCATTTATATAGATGATGTAACAGAGGCGTTTATGACAGTTTTACAAGATAGATTTACAGGCTTTAATGCTTATAATGTGTCTACAGGAATAAAAACTGTTGTGGAAGATATTATAGAAGAAATTAAATTAAATTTACCGTTTGACATAAGTGTAAAATATGATGGATCGACTCCTGGAGATGTATTTGGTTATACAGGTAATCCTAATAAGTTAATGGCTGAATCAGGTTGGATGCCCAAAATGATGTTTAAAGATGGTTTAAGGATTATGGTTGACTGGGTTTTAGAAAACGAAAAATAATAATAATAATTTGCTTTCATCAATATGAGGCGTCCTTTCTTTTCTCAGTGGCTCGGTGGAAATGGAAGCAATTAAAAATACTTGCCAGGGATTGTGTTTATACTTCTTTAATAAGGTCAGATCATTTGGTTTCGATCAGCATGGCTAAACAACATCGTTAGAGAAATGAATTTTAGTTAATGTATGATTTTAAAAAAATTGGTTAAGAAGTTATTTTTTCAATTAATTAAGGCGAGTTTTTGTGAAGCATAAGGGAATAATATACATTTTTGATCTTGATGGAACCATTACAGCCAAAGAGACTCTCCCAATAATTTCAGAGCATTTTAATGTAGGGCCTGAAATCTCCAAACTTACTCAAGAGACAGTTCAAGGAAATATTCCGTTTGTAGAGAGCTTTATTAAAAGAGTTAGTATCCTAGGTGAGTTGCCAGTGTCTGAAATAAATGACGTCTTGTCTAAAGTCCCTTTATTAGATCTGGTTGTTGATTTTATCCAAGACCACCAGGGTGAATGTGTTATTGCGACAGGCAACTTAAATGGATGGGTAGAAAAATTATGCAACAAGATTGGTTGTGAATATTTTTGTTCTGATGGGCTCATAGAGAATAATCAGGTTTCTAAATTAACTCATATATTAAAAAAAGAAGATGTGGTTAATCATTTTAAAAGTCAAGATAAAACAGTTGTCTTTATTGGTGATGGTAATAATGATGTAACAGCTATGCAAATCGCTGATATATCTATTGCTTGCGGTATAATCCACCAGCCAGCAAAGGGCACTCTGAATGCTGCAGATTATGTTGTTTATGATGAACGAGCTTTGGTTAGGTTGTTGAGTCAAATTTATAGTGAAAAAGATGGAAAATCTATTGTGATTAGTTGTGCGGGTATCGGATCCCGTTTAGGTTTGGATTTGACTAAAGCATTAATTAAAATAGAGGGGAAACCGCTAATTCACCACCAGCTTGATAGTTTCGAAAAGGTGGAGGATGTAAGAGTCGTAGTAGGATTTCAAGCAAAGGAAGTAATACAGACAGTCTTGGAAAAGAGAAAAGACGTAATCTTCGCTTATAACCATGATTATTTCCATACCAAAACTGGTGCAAGTTTTTATCTAGGTGCTCGTCATGGACACAAATATGCGATTGCATGGGATGGCGATCTATTGGTTCACCCAAAAGATGTCGAAAAATGTTTAAATTTTGATGGTGAATTCGTAGGATGTAGTGACGTTGTTAGCGATGAGCCAGTCTTTGTTAAATTAAACTTCGATAATGAAGTTGTTTCATTTTCTAGAGAGTACGGGGACTTTGAATGGGTCGGTCCTGCTTGCTTAGAGCGTAGCAAGATTAAATTTGTATCAAATAATGTATTCAACCAGTTCGAAAACTTTCTACCAATACCAATGTTAAAAACAGATGCAAGAGATATAGATACTTATGATGACTATTTAAGGGCTAAAATATTTGTAAAAAGTTGGTCACGTGAGTAATCGTTTGGTTTTTGGCATTATCGGAGGTGCGGGGGTTGCTGCGACGAATAAGTTTAATCATTTATTAGAACAAAAAATTACTAAAGGAAACGCAACAAGAGATAGTCATCACCCCATAGTCATATCATATCAAGCCACTCAAGTACCATCTAGAAGTATGTTTTTAGAAGGTCGAGGCAAAAGCTTTGTCCCCGGGTATATTGAGATTTCGAATGATCTTAAAAATTTAGGGTCGACGATCTTGTGCATGACTTGCAATACCGCTCATTATGCAATTGATGAAATACAATCATCGACAGGTATACCATTTATCAATCTTGTTAGAGAGGTCGTTAAGGCAGTAAAAAAAGATAAATACGGTACTGTTGGCATTATGGCCTCCAGCGGATCAGTTCAATCAAATATTTATGACAAGTATTTTCAAAAAGAATATCCAGAAGCAAAAATAATTTACCCTAGTGACGAAATGCAGTCAGAGGTAACAAGAGGGATTATAAATATTAAAAACATGAACAGGTTCAGCAGTTTGACTGACCCGGAAAGGCCAAAAGGCATTTTCAAAAATGTTTGTAAGCATCTAAAAGAAAGTGGAGCTGATGTTGTTGTCTCTGGATGCACCGATATTAGGGTTGATTTCTCTGGTAAAGACTGTGAGATAAAACTCATAGACTCACTGGAAGTTTTGGTGGATGTGATATTTGATATGCACAAGAAGGATTTAGTATTGCATGAGTAAGAATAAGCAAAGTATTGAGTTTTATAAATCACTAGCTATGAATGTGACCGACGCGAAAATCCTTAAATTCTCCAATGACAATACACATTATGATGTTGACTTCATTCGATCATTTTCAAAAGGAAATCAATCCTTGCTCGATCTTGGCAGCGGAACAGGCTTGATTATAAATAAGTTAACTAACGATTTTAAAGATATTACTGCAGTCGAACTATTTAAGGAATTTTCTGACTATATTAATGGCGACAATATACAAATTCATAATAAAAATTTGATAAATTTTTGTATAGAAAAAAAGTTTGAAATTGCAACTATGTTTGGAACTGCACACTATTTTAATGAAGAAGAAAGTTTAAAAATTTATAAAAATATATTCTCCATGTTGAGCGACAATAGTCTCTTTATTTTAAAGAATCAATTTGGGGTTAAAGAAACAAAGACTGTGACTGGATCTAAAGCATTAGGTAAAGAGTATTTTGCTCAGTACAGATTTATCGACTATGAAATAAAAAGGCTTAAGAGTGTTGGGTTTAAAAATATAGTTACTCATGATATCTATCCAGCTAAAGAAAATAAATGGAAAGACACTCACTTCTATGCTCTAGTCTGTGAGAAGTTTACTTAATGAGCTTCGCTAAATATATTTTAAGACTGATTAAATTCAGAATTTCTTTTTACCTATATGCTCCACTTTCTAAAGTAAAGGGTCAATACATTGATAAAAATGGGTTGAGGATATTAAAAGATATTTCGGATCTATTAGAGCATGAAAAAATCCATTATTGGCTTGATGGAGGCACGTTATTGGGGGTGGTTAGAGATAACAAATTGATTGATGGCGATACTGACATTGATATTGGCGTCATAATTGAAGATGTTGAGTTGCTATATTTATGCTTACTTAATAGTCAATATAATATTTGTTACTTTTATGAAGATTCCAAAAGTAATAAATGTATTATTAGGGCAGAAAAGTATAATGTCGGAGTAGACTTTGAAATTTTCAAAAATAATAACAAGTGTTATTATCGTGACTCCCCACGCCCTTTACCGAGAAATATCGAAAATGTGAATAGAAATAAACTTGCGGTATTAAGATATGAGTTTGACAAAGACTTAATAGATAATTTGTTGCCTATTAATTTCTTTGGTGTTCGATTGATGATCCCCAAAAATTGTGACAGATATTTATCTGTTTATTATCCTAATTGGAGAGTTCGGGAAAAACTTAGGATCTATGCGAGAAAGAATTTTAGCCAGTCAGTATGTGAATATAAGCATCACAACAGTAGTGCTTTTTATAAGGAAGATGAATTTTTATATTTCTTCAGCGTTTCACCCTCGACGATCGAGCTTGGCATCACTGACTTTATTAAGATGTTAAAAAATATTATCCTCTTTCGGGAATAAAAAGTATGCAGACTTAAGGAATGCATGAGTAACACTAATTTGGAGTGAAATTATCAAAACTTTAATACTCGCAGGTGGTTTCGGTACGCGTCTTAGCGAAGAGACAAGCATTAAGCCCAAACCAATGGTTAATATTGGTGGTAAGCCAATACTATGGCACATTATGAAAACTTATTCTCATCATGGGATTAATGATTTTGTTATCTTATTGGGGTACAAAGGGTATTTTATAAAAGAGTACTTTATAAACTACTATCTACATCAAAGTGACGTCACAATTGATATGGCTCGTGGGCATACGGAAGTTCATAACAACTCTAGTGAGCCATGGAAAGTTACTTTACTGGACACTGGTATAAGTTCAATGACTGGCGCGAGAGTCAAAAAAGCTAAGGACCATATTGGCAATGAAACTTTCCTACTCACTTACGGAGATGGTGTTGCTGATATTAATATTCATGAGACTTTGGATTTTCATCAAAGACACGGCAAGTTAATGACTATGACATCAGCCCAACCTGATGGAAGGTTTGGAGCGTTGGATATTGGTATTGATGACAGAGTGCTAGAGTTTAAAGAAAAACCAAGAGGTGATGGGTCTTGGATTAATGCTGGATACTTTATATGCCAACCAGAAGTTTTAGATTATATTAAAGATGGTGATGATGTGGTTTTTGAACAGGAACCGCTTATGAAACTAGCACGAGACGGTGAATTATATACCTATAAACATAATGGGTTTTGGATGCCGATGGACACGCTCCGGGATAAAATCAAACTGAATGAGCTCTGTGATAATAAAACAGCTCCTTGGATGGTTTGGAATGACCAATGATGTTTAAAAATATTTATAATGGAAAAAAAGTTTTAATAACAGGACACACTGGCTTTAAAGGCTCGTGGCTCTCAACTTGGCTTTTGCATCTGGGCTCTAACGTTATTGGGATTTCAAAAGACATTCCGACTAAACCTTCCATGTTCGAAGAGTTAGGCTTAGAAAATAATATACAGCATCACTCAGAAGATATTCGTAACTTTGATGCGCTCAATAAAATTATAAAACAAGAAAAACCTGAATTTATATTCCATCTTGCAGCCCAAGCAATTGTTTCCACATCTTACTCAAATCCAATTGAAACCATTACGTCAAACGTAATTGGTACAACTCATATATTAGAGTCGCTTAGATCAATTAATCATAAATGTACACTAATAGTTGTGACCAGCGACAAAGCATATGACAACGTTGAACAATTTTGGGGCTATAAAGAAAATGATAGCATGGGTGGTAAAGATATTTATAGCGGCTCAAAGGGTGCGGCAGAGTTAGTGATTAAATCCTACTATCATTCCTTTTTTAAGCTTAAAGGATCTAATGTGCGTTTGTCGGTTGCCCGAGCAGGAAATGTGATTGGCGGCGGTGACTGGGCAAAAGACAGGATAATGGTTGATACAATGGTTGCTTGGAGTAAAGGTGAGAAGGTTGAAATCCGCAGCCCTAATTCGACGAGACCCTGGCAACATGTTTTAGAACCATTGAGTGGTTATTTGAGCTTAGCACAACAACTTCAAGCTGATATAAGTTTAAATGGAGAAGGTTTTAATTTTGGACCCCGTGCCGAACAAAATAGAACGGTGCAAGAATTACTGGAAGATTCTTGTAAACACTGGAATGTTAGGCCGGAAAATGCATTTGCAGTTACGGGAAATAGTCAATTTCAAGAATCTAGCTTATTGAAGCTGAATTGCGATAAGGCTTTATCTCTTTTGAAATGGATCCCTAACCTCGAATACAATGAAACTATAAGATTTACCAACGAGTGGTACTATAGTTTTTATCAAAACATAGTAATGCCTGATAAAACTTTAAACCAAATTAAAGAGTATCAGAACATTGCAAAGACAAAAGAGTTAACATGGACGGAATAATTCTCACTCCTCTAAAGAAAATACATCATCCGAAAGGAGACTTGTTTCATGCAATGAAAGCTAGCGATGTTGGTTACGAAGGATTTGGTGAAGCCTATTTTTCTAATGTTTCTCATAATGAAATCAAAGGCTGGAAGCAACACACTGAAATGACATTAAATTTAATCGTCGTCATAGGTGAAATAAGATTTGTTATTTATGATGAGAGAACGTTCTTTAATGTGACACTGTCAATTAACAATTACCAGCGTCTATCTGTTGCTCCCGGTTTGTGGGTCGCATTTAAGGGACTAAGCGCAAGTAATATGCTTCTAAATTTGGCTAGTATTGAGCATACACCAAGCGAGAGTAATAACATGACACTTGATGGATTTGATTATGATTGGAGAAAAGAATAAAGAAATGTGGCTGATATAAATTATGGATAATAATTTACTGGTTGTGGGAGGCTCTGGTTTTATAGGGTCAAGCATTACAGAAGAGGCTCTAAAGCAGGGTTATAATGTTACAGTGGTTTCAAAAGGAAATGTTCCTTTGGAAAAACAAACGAAACGTGTTACATATATTTCAGTTGACATTGCAAATAAGAATGATTTGTCAATAGAGCTTGATAAAAACCACTTCAACTATGTTATAAACCTAGCTGGATATGTAGATCATTCAGATTATTTTGATGGTGGCGATGAGGTTGTAAATGTACATTTAACCGGCACTCTTAATCTAATAAGCTGTATTAATAAAAAACACTTAATTAGATTTGTTCAAATTGGTAGCAGTGATGAGTATGGCAATAATGCTTCTCCTCAAAATGAAGCGCAAAGAGAGTTGCCAATCTCTCCTTATTCTTTTGCTAAAACAGCTGCAACTCATTTTTTGCAGATGCTGTATCGAACAGAAGGATTGCCTATAGCAGTAATTCGCCCGTTTCTTGTATATGGACCAGGACAAAATAAAAGTAGGTTTATTCCTCAAGTAATAAAAGGCTGTATTTCAAATGAAGAGTTCCCAGTTTCAAAAGGTGAGCAGCTAAGAGATTTTTGCTATATTACTGATTTCATTGATGCCGTTTTTCTAATTCTAAAGAATGAAAAAACAAATGGAAATGTGATTAATATAGCTTCAGGAAATCCTGTAATGATCAAGGATGTTATTAATAAGATTGTATCGCATGTGGGTTTTGGGACACCTAAATTTGATGAAATAAAATATAGAAAACATGAAAACATGAAGCTCTATGCCGATATCACAAAAGCCCGTCACATATTGGAGTGGCAGCCTAAAGTGAATTTGGACTCCGGACTCAAGAAAACTATTAACTGGATAAATAATTCTGAGTAATATAATCCTTAAACTAGTGTAGAATTACTAAAAATTTATCTGATGTTCTTTCTAAATTATCAGAATTAAAATGCTGGATTGATTTAATAATATGAAAAAAAAATTCGTAATAACGATCGTGTCATTACTCATGGGGGTATCACCAATATTCATTTGGCGTGATTATATAGAAAATAGCATCAGGAGTAGGTCAAAATGATAGGATTTGAAACAATTGGGAATGCAACACTAACTGCATTTGACGATGGAAAGAGCATTCTGTCGACCGATCCGTGGATTGATGGGCATCCGTATTTTGGAAGTTGGGGTCACAAATATCGGATACCAAAAGAACAAGTCAATAACATTAAAAATGCACAATATATCTGGTTATCCCATGGTCATCCTGATCATATCGATGGTAAATCTTTTCATTATTTTGAGGGATCTACGCTGCTCATACCGGATCACTATGGTGATCGCATTTTCAACTACTTCTCAAAAAAATACGAATGCATAAAAGTTAAATCTAACACCTGGATGCAGCTGTCTCAGAACATTCGTATAAAGAGCTACGCTGATTGGTTTCAAGATGCATCGTTGCTTGTCGAAATTCTAGGTAAGGACATAATATTCAATCAGAATGATGGAAACTCTATGGGCTGGGGTAAAACAATAAGGAATTCGCTTAAGGGGTACCAAAATAGATTCTTGCTGAAGGCTGTGGCATATGGTGATGCAGATATGATTAATATCTACGATGCTGATGGCAAGTTTGTCAGACCCCAGGCAGCTAATAAGCCGGATATTCCTCGTCAATATAAGCGGCTAATGAAAAAATGGGATTGTAATCTCGCTATACCTTTTTCGGCAGAGCACAAGTATGTTCGCGATGATGCGATACACATGAACAAATATTTGTCACACTTATTTGAAGACCACAAACCCTTCAAAAATGAAGCTGGAGAACTTTTACCTGTATATCTTCGTTGGGACAGTGAAAAGAGCACCTACATAACTATCGAAGTAGAGGAAAACGACTCAGAAATAATCACAGCCGATTCCATTGGAGACAACAGGTCGGATGAGCTGGACGCTAAGGACAAATTGGATCTTGAGCGATATTTCAAAACATTTGCCAAATTACCTAAGCAATTCGGTGTGATAGGGTTTCGGGTTGGCAATAAAGATTTTGAGGTAAAACTATCCAATAAGAAACCACAAATATTATTCGAAGCACCCAGAAAATCATTAATGAGTTCCGTACGCAATGAAATATTTGACGATATGTTGATTGGTAATTTTATGAAAACCACTCTTGTCGGAGTTCAGTCACTGTACCCTCACTTTACACCTTATGTAGGGAAATATGGTGACAATGGACTAGCGCGCAGTGAAAGTGAACTGCAAGCCTATTTTGACTACTATAAAATGAATTCTGCCGACTATTGGCGAGATATGATGATGTTCAAAACTGAGCAAATCGTGCGTGAGTTTGTGAGTCCCGGGTCTTCCCTCTATGCCGTTGGCAAAATTATTAAGCAAAGTTTAAAATAATAACTAAGTCTGTTTTGCTACGTCATGTATAACAGATTCGGATTTAGTTAAGGGCTATTCAATCCCCAGCATTCATATGAGCAGGTTTTGATTACCAACATAGAAATCTTTTAAATCGCTGCAATGCGCAGGCGACGGTTTTCGTCTTCTAACTCTATCATAAGCTTCGTAAGCGATATGTTCTTGCTACCAAATTTAGCTCGCCAATTGTAAAATCTCCCAGAGCTTATTGTTACCACCGATTTAAAATTGACTTATGTCAAAAATTGGGGGTACTAAAAAAATAAGCTTCTGAAAATCCAGAAATTTTTGGATTGCAAGAAATATTGATAAACTCAGAAGCTATTGACCCTGATAGTAAAATAAAAAGCAGAGTAATAAATATGGCCTTTTCATTTAATAGATCAACTGTTTTATACCTTATTTTATTATTCACTCCATTTATTAATATTATAAACCATAATGTTTCTTCAAAACCAATCGCTATTATACTAGGAACTCTGTTTCTTATAAGCTTGATAGGTTTGAAAAGAGTATATAATTATAAGGAATATATTTTTTTTATAATTTTAATCCTATACGCTTTTTTCATATACCTTCTTATAGTATCGTCATTCAGAGCAGGCACTTTATACATCATTTTGTTCTTTACTGCTCCTGCGTTCTTGTACTTATACTACTCTTCCGTATTTGACTTGAATTATTTTATAAAAAAATATTACCAGCAATTACTAAAATATTACATAATCATAATTTTTCTATCAATTGCTTGGGACTCATATATTTTACATGTCATAGGAGATATAAGTTTGCAGTTGATGTATGACAAGTCAGCGCTTTCATATCATACTAGACCACACGGGATAACAGGAAATGCGACTGTAAATTCAGTCCTAATTATTTTCTTTTATTCACTTTTATTATCTACCAAAGCCAATAATAAAGGTTTTTATTTTGGTTTAATTTCCATAAGCGTATTTTTACAAGGCAGTGGCCTTGGCTTTTTGGTCTATGGAGCCTTATTTTTTTTTATTGTAAGGGAAAAAAGGTATGGAAACCTTAAAGCTTTTGTAGGTGTCTTTTTGATTTTTTTATTATATTTTTTGGTTCCTATTACCGGGAAGCTATCGACGCTATATTATTTGTCTATGTATAATGAATTCCTAAAACAGTATAGTAAATTTATTTCATCAATTGGTAAGACTTCAGATTTTATGTTTGGAAATGTATCTGGTGGAATAGATTTCCTGCCTATTTTCTTAACCTCTAACATGGGATTTTTATATCTGTTGTTAATTGTTTGTCTCTTCGTATATTTAATTTCGAAGACAAAATCCTATTACGAAACTGTAGCGCTTTATTTGATGATTTTGGGTACATTACATTACCCAGTTTTATTTTATACTTTTTCTGTGTTTTTCTTTCCTGTGTTTATTTTTAAAATAATTAACTACAAGGCACTTGATTTATAGGCTTGGAAAATAAGAAATTAATCTTTATCTAACTTTGTAAATTACCAAATAGCAGATCAATAATGTTATTTATTTTTGAGCCCAAGATATCTTAATTACAAGTAAATTTGAGAAATATGTGTTAAAAGAAAATATTAATGTCAGCATCATTATGAATTGCTTTAACGGCGAAGAGTTTCTAGTTGAGGCTATCAATTCTGTATTCAATCAAACATATACTGATTGGGAAATAATATTTTTCGATAATGCTTCTACAGACGGCTCAAGAGAAATAGCAAAAAGCTATGGCAGTAAGTTAAAATACTATAGGATTAATGAAACCGTCCCCCTAGGTGAAGCCAGAAGTAAGGCCATTATGCATGCTTCTGGGAAGTATTTAGCTTTTCTCGATTGTGATGATTTATATGAAAATAGCAAGCTAGCTAAACAAGTAAAAATGATGGACGATAATAGTTTTGTTATGTCCTATGGGTCAGCAGGGGAAATAGATAAAGATGGTTTATTTATTAGAGATTGTCTAGCGGTTAATAGTAGTGGGAATATCTTTGGAAAGTTACTCCTTAATTATGACATCAATATGCAAAGTGTCATGCTTCTGAGATCATATCTCTTAGAAAATGACTTATCGTTTTCAAAAAATTTTCAATATGGTCCAGATTATGATTTATTTATGCAAATAGCCTCAACAGAGAAGATTGGCGTCTTGCATGAGATTGTTGGGTGGATTCGAATTCACCGAGGCGCGCTAACGCGAAAGAAACTTTATTGTGTGCGAGATGAGCTGAAATCGACTATTGATCGCCTTACCCTGAGGAGCCCCTCGCTAAAAATACAATATCAACGTGAACTTAAGTCGGCTTATGCGAAATTTGAGTTCTATCATACGAGGTATTTGATTAGTCAAGGCGATAATAGTGCCGCTAGGGCTACAATCAAGCCAGTTATAAAAACTAGGTGGGAGTACTTTTTATTGTACCTTTTACTTCTGCTTCCTCTGCCTCGCTCAACATTTATGCGGCTCATTTTTAAACGATAATTCTTAGTAAGGTTTTGAATATGGCTAAAAGAACTATACTTGTCACTAGGGTGAGTGGCTGGATAATCCCCCAAAAGATGTCTTTGAAAACTAAAGACCGTTATGAAAAATCGACCTTCTTGATTTTATTGGTAGGGGGTCTTCATCATCCAGAAATGTTTTACGTAATTATGGCGTTTGTCCTACCGTTGCTTCTGCAAAATAATATTTTCCCTGTTAAAGGCGAAACCAAATTTTCGCGTGTAGGAATTCTATGAAAGAAAGTTTTTATATAATTACAACTGTACCAGTGTCACTTGTTTTTTTTTCGGGTCAAATTCAAATTTTAAAGAGTAAATTTGATGTTGAAGTTGTTTCCAGTTCGGGGGAGTTTCTTGCCGAATTTGCTAATGCCGAAAAAGTTAAAAGTCATGTCGTTGATATGGAGAGAGATATATCAATTGTAAAGGACTTAAAGAGCCTTTTTATAATGACTCGGTTGTTCTCAAGAAATAAACCTAACTTCATTCATGGTAATACACCAAAGGCGGGGTTGATTTCAATGATCTCAGGATGGCTGACCCGTGTTCCCAAAAGAATTTATTATATCCATGGTCTGCGTTACCAAGGAGCCACAGGCTTAAAAAAGCTTTTACTAATGGCGATGGAGAAAGTTTCTTGCCGTCTTGCAACACATGTTTTCTCAGTTAGCCAAGGGGTGAAGGATACTCTCTATAATGATAATATTACTAATAAGCCGGTTGAGTTAATTGGATATGGTAGTATCAATGGGATAGATGAACATGATTTTTCCAACAAAAATCAGTCTATTCCAACTATTAATGCTAGCAATAGGATAGCGGCAACTGATTTTGTCTATGGTTTTATTGGGAGATTGGTAGCTGACAAAGGTATAAATGAATTAGTTAGTGCATTCTTGGTGATTAATTCTAATTACGAGAATACAAGACTTGTTTTGGTTGGTCCTTATGAGGCGCATCTTTCTCGATTAGATATCCAGACTCAAAACGCTATCGAGCAACACCCCAATATTATTTGGTATGACTGGCAGAGTGATGTTCGGCCATTCTACAAGTTAATGGATATATTTGTATTTCCCAGCTTTCGCGAAGGGTTTGGTGTGTCCTTAATCGAAGCCCTTTCAATGGAGGTGCCAGTGATTTGCTCGGATATATCAGGGTGTGATGAAATTATTAAGCATGATGAGACTGGTATCTTGGTCCGTAATTTTTCTATTGATAGTTTGGCTGAGGCCATGATAAGTCTTATGGACAACAAAAAAAAGCGTTTGAAGCTAGCTAAAAAAGGAAGAAGCGAAGTCATACGCAAATATAAGAGAACAAAGGTTTGGGAAAATACTATAGCTGCATATCGGTCTTTAGATATGCATTAAGTTACTATATGTTTTGGAATGGCTTTATATAAAGGACTTTACATTGCAAGTGCCGCTTAAAGATTGAAATCCTTTTATAGGCTTGTAAAGTCAATTATCAACGATTCTTAATTTTTTATATTTTTAGAAAGGCAAATTTATTAATAGCTTTTAGTTGGCCAACAAAGGTGGAGTAGTATGCATAAAGAATTTTTAGCTTTTGCAAAAAATATTTTCGGTGGGAGTTTTATCCCTCTTCATCGCCCAGTATTTGAAGGTAATGAGCGTCAATATTTAGTCGACTGTATTGACTCGAATTTCGTATCTTCGGTTGGTGCAAAGGTAACTGAGTTCGAAGAAAAACTAGCTGCTTTCACAGGGTCTAAGTATGCAGTAGCGACTGTTAATGGAACTGCCGCTCTTCATGTGGCGATTGAGCTTGCAGGGGTTAAACCTGGAGACGAGGTGATATCTCAGTCTCTTACTTTTATTGCTACATGTAATGCTATTAGTTATGCAGGGGCTAAACCCCTGTTTGTTGATGTAGATCTCGACACTATGGGGCTAAGCCCTGCTGCATTGAAACGATTCCTAGAACAAAATGCTGAGAAAAAGGTGAGAGGCACTTATAATAAAATCTCAGGAAAAAAAATATCTGCCTGTGTCCCTATGCATACTTTTGGATTTCCGTGTCGGATAGCGGAGATTGCCGAGATTTGTGCTGATTGGGATATAGCTTTGATAGAGGATGTTGCTGAGTCTCTGGGTAGTTTCGTAGGCAACCGGCATACAGGTACTTTTGGCTCAATGGCCACACTTAGTTTTAATGGGAACAAGTTAATTACGACAGGTGGCGGAGGCATGATTATTACTAATGACTCTGAGCTGGCTGAGCGAGCGAAGTATATTACAACTACTGCAAAGGTTCCTCATCCATACGAGTTTGTGCATGATGAGATAGGTTATAACTATCGTATGCCTAATCTCAATGCAGCTCTAGGATGTGCACAAATGGAGCGCTTAAATGAAATTTTGGCTATAAAAATAAAATTAGCTAATCAATTGGGAGAATTTTTTGATCAGAATGATGTCAGGTTTGTTAGGGCTATCGATGAAAATAAAGCTAATCACTGGCTGAATACATTGGTTTTAGATTCTAGAGAAGAGCGTGATAACTTCTTAAAATTTACTAATGATAATGGTGTTATGACACGGCCAATATGGACATTGATGTCCAAACTTCCAATGTATAAAGAGTGTCAAACTGATGGACTTGAAAATTCTCTTTGGTTAGAAGATCGAGTAGTAAATATACCCTCAAGTGTTCCTGATGGAGCCTTAAAAAAACTGGATAAGTAATTTTTACTATGGACATATTAAAACTAATTGGTCGAAAGGCGCTTCTGTTTGATGACGACATTTCAACTCGAAGAAAAGAACTAGAGGCATTGGTTTCAAATAGCCGTTTTTTGGTGATAGGTGGCGCAGGTTCTATTGGCCAGGCGGTTACGCGTGAAATATTTAAAAGGAATCCTCTTGCGCTTCATGTTGTTGATATAAGTGAAAATAATATGGTGGAACTTGTAAGAGATATTCGAAGCACTCTCGGTTACATTGATGGTGACTTCCGCACCTTTGCTCTTGATTGCGGTAGTAATGAATACAGAGCACTAATGAATGCTAGTGAGGGTTATGACTATGCCCTTAATCTTTCGGCGCTTAAGCATGTTCGAAGTGAAAAAGATCCTTTTACATTGATGCGTCTTATTGAGGTCAATATCCTTAATACCATTAAGACAGTTCAAATGGCTAAAGCGCAGGGCGCCAAGAAGTATTTTTGCGTATCAACCGATAAAGCGGCTAATCCAGTGAATATGATGGGTGCAAGTAAACGCATCATGGAAATGTTTCTGATGCGTGAAAGCGAATCTATGGTAATTTCGACTGCTAGATTTGCTAACGTCGCGTTTTCAGATGGTTCACTTTTACACGGGTTTAACCAACGTTTTGCTAAACGGCAACCTATTTCAGCCCCATATGATGTTAGACGTTATTTTGTAACTCCCCAAGAATCTGGAGAACTATGTCTAATGTCATGCCTCCTTGGCGAAAATAGAGATATCTTTTTCCCAAAGTTAAGTGAACAACTTCATTTAACTACTTTTTCTAACATTGCTGAGCGCTACTTAGAGAATCTTGGGTACGAACCTTATCATTGCTCAACTGAGGAGGAAGCAAGAGACCGATCTGATGAATTAATTGCTTCCAAGCGTTGGCCGTGTTATTTCTTCAAATCAGATACCTCAGGTGAAAAAGATTTTGAAGAATTTTTTACAGACAACGAAACTCTCGATATGAATCAGTTTAAGAATATAGGGGTGATTAAAAACGAAGCTATCTTCAGTTCCAATATGCTGGATAATTTCTTAGAGGTGATCTATGACCTCCGCGCTCAAAAAATTTGGGAAAAGTCACAAATAGTTGATCTATTTAATGAGATGCTCCCTGACTTTGATCACAAAGAGACAGGTAAATATTTAGATGGGAGAATGTAAATATGCAGCGGATCTTTGATATTATTTTTTCGGGTATTACGCTGGTTTTACTTTCACCTCTTTTGCTGCCCCTAATGTTTATTTTACGAATGACAGGAGAGGGAGAGATTTTCTTCCCGCAGAGTCGTGTTGGGTCAGGAGGTAAACATTTTAAGCTCTATAAATTTGCTACCATGCTCAAAGATAGTCCTAACATGGGCACAGGCACTGTCACTATCAAAAATGACCCACGCGTGCTTCCGATGGGTAGATTTCTCCGTAAAACAAAAATCAATGAGTTGCCTCAACTTATCAATATATTTAATGGTGATATGAGTGTTATTGGGCCGCGCCCTCAGACTCAGCGTTGCTTTGACGCATTTCCACTATCATCGCAGAATGAAATAATTAAAGTCCGACCAGGCTTGTCTGGTATTGGATCGATCATATTTCGTAATGAAGAAGATATGATGTATGCAAATAATGATCCGGACAAGTTCTATGATGAGATTGTCATGCCTTATAAAGGATCTCTGGAGGATTGGTATGTCTCTCATCAAAATATTGCTTCTTATTTCAGTCTTATTGGTCTCACTATATGGGTCATGTTAGGTTTTAGTTCTGGTTTGGGCTGGAAACTATTCAAAGACTTACCTCCTCCGCCACAAGAATTAGATAAATGGATGTAAAACTCCATAAACTGAACAGTAGTGACTATAGAACAGTCGCTAGCCTTCATTGCGATCATATCAATCAGGGTTTTTTAGCGACTTTGGGTGTCCCATTTCTCACTTTGCTCTACGAGGCAATCGACAAGGATAGCGAAAGTGTTTTGCTTGTAGAGCGCGAGGATCGCAACGTTGTTGGATTTGTGACAGGAACTCGTGGGTTGGGGCGGATATATAAGCAGCTTCTATTAAAACCTCTTCGATTAATTCACGCTCTCAAATCTTGTCTATTATCGCCTTCTAAAATGTATAAAATTTTAGAGGTACTTTTAATAAGTAAAGGCAGTAATATTTCTTCCGATTTACCTAAGCAAGAACTACTTTCTATCGTGGTTAATCCGGCTTATCAGGGTGGAGGCCATGCTGAGAATTTATTCAACGCTCTTTGTTCTCACTTCAGAGAAGAGGGTGCAAGTAGTTTTAGCATTGTTGTCGGGAGTAGTTTGGATAGGGCCCATGCTTTTTATAAGAAGATGGGGTCTATTCCTGTTAAAGAAATCCAAGTACATAAAGGCGCTGATTCTGTGGTTTATGTGAAGGATTTGAGCTAATAGTCGTCTGAGTCTCTTTGCGCTGCAGGCACTAGGGCATAATTCATTCTTAGTTGTAGATACACCAATCTCGCAGATATTTCATTGCAGTCGAATCCATCTGCCATCCCCCTTTAAGCATTATTTTTTCCAAGGATTCTCCTTACTCTAAAAGTCAAGTGCTTCACCTACTCTAAATAAATGACCGTTGAGTGGTTCTTCATCGGAGTCTATTTTCAAGTCCTTTTGCAGTGCTTTCAATAGGGTGCTTACATTTTCTGGGTGTAGGTTGTTACCAAAATGCCCTGCCTATTAATTTAACTCAGAATATAGCCTTCATCGCTGATCATACTCCTCCATTTTTCTAATAAGTCGAACAGTTCTTGGCCGGGTGACAATACCAAGACTCTCTAACTGCTCGTGTATAGGAATGCTTAATGGTCATAGCTACCAATATCAACTTGGAAATAGTTAGTTGAAATTATCCGATCCAAATCTCGCAACTTTTTCTTTTGTTTGCATTACTTTTGCTTATAGTTATTAAATAATTGTTGAAATTATAGTTTAGGAATTGGAAATATTAAAAATTATGAAATATGGGGCAGAAATTCTTATGATATTCAAGAATAATAATTTTACAAGGTTATATATTGGATTAATTATTTTACTTTTCTCTTTTTTTGTTGAAAGCAAAGAGTTTAATTATGAATTTCACTGGTCATATATTCCTGTTGCTAAATTATCAGTAAAATTCAATGAATCCTTATCTCAGTATAATACAAATCTTTATGATGTAGAATTTCAGATTTTCACTCAGGGGCCATTGAAATTATTAAGAGATTATTCATCTCAAGGCTACTTGAAGAGTAATTCTTCTGAAAGCTGGGATTATAATTTATACGGATATGATCGTGGCGAATTAGAAGAAAAATCAATTAGATACTTTAATTATAAAGCACCTGTAATTAAAAAATTTATCGATGATGCGGGAGTTTTACCTATCAATATAGACCCTAACATGGATAAAAATGCAGTAGATCCATTTTCGGTTTTATTTAGAACTATTGAGCAATTGAAATCTGAGCAAAGATGTCAAAATGAATACAATGTAATGGATGGTAAAAGAAGGTATAAAATAATAGTTGAACTGATAAATGATATAGAAGATGTCGAAAAATATAAGAACAATAATAAAGACGTCATTTTTTACTGTAAGTTTACTTTTTCTGAATTACAGGAAGAAAAAAACAAGTGGCCATTCAATAGAAAAGATAGATACTTAGATATATGGTTTTCTAGCGACTTAAATTACAAACCCGTTCGCTTCTTTTCTAAAACACCAATAGGAAGTGTAGTGGGGCAATATATATCCAAATAGAAAAATATTCAGAAAATACTAAATAAAATATAGTAAATCTTCGTGGTAAAGATTTAATTTTATGCTAACTTGTTAGTTGTGATTATCTACTATCATCTTTTTATTTAATTTGAAGTTTTATTGCCTGAACGAATGAAGATAAGGAGAAATAAAATTTGCAATTAAAAAAGGATATATGTGATAATTACCGAATTATTAGGAATATAATAGATTTTTTTAATCGAGGCTTAGAATTAAGGTGTAATTATATGAAGAACTTTAAAACAATAATTTTAGTAATGATCGCGCTCGCAGGTGCACCATTAACCAGTCACGGACAAGCTGGTAGTGCAGCTGGTGGGATGTCAGTTGGAACAGCAGTCGCAATAGGTGTTGTAGGCGCAGCATTATTGGTTGCATTGGGTGATAGCTCTAGTTCAGCACCGGCAGCTGCAGCGGGAGCTGGAACAGACAGCGCTGCAGAAGCTTCAACATCAACTACAGTAGTTCAGTCAGCTAGTTCAACAACAACTACAACGAACACAAACTGAAGAAAACGAAAATAGAATTAAGAAAAAAAACGGCGAAAGCCGTTTTTTTTTGCTAGTCATAGATGTATAAGTTTTTTTACATATTATTATTTGTATCAACTAATCTATTCGCATCCGATTTAGGAATAACCGGTGTTATAGATACTCCTTCAGCAAGAATGCAAGATGATGGTACATTAAAAATAACTTTTAGCCATCAAGATATAGCAAATATTACAAATATAACTTATCAAGCAACACCTTGGCTTGAAACAACGATCAGATATGCTTATGGTTCTTTGCCCTACAAAGATAGAAGTTATGCGGCAAAAATTACCCTTTTAAATGAAAGTGAATTTAAACCAAATATTGCTATTGGCGTTCAAGATATTATAGGAACTGGTGTTTTTAGTTCTGAGTATATTGTTGCTTCAAAAAAAATTAAAAATATTGATATTTCATTAGGATTAGGTTGGGGTCGTTTAGCTGGTAAAAATACGATTAAAAATCCTTTATTAAATGTAAATGATTCTTTTTTAAATAGAAATAAAAAAAGTAATATAGGCGGTACATATGGTGGAAAATTAAGAGCTAGTAGCTTCTTTAGAGGGTCTAAGGCCGGAATATTTGGCGGAATAAAATACACAATCCCAAATACAAATTTTAAATTGCTCGCTGAATATAATACGGATTCATACCAAACAGAAATTATAAGTGGTGTTAAGCCTGATATTTCACCATTAAGTTATGGTATTGAATGGAACGGATCATCAGGAAATCTTAACTTAACCCATCAACAAGGTAATCTCGGATTTTCATTTTCTACGATGCTGGATACCAAATCTCCGCCTCTTAAGCAGAAAATTGAACCTTTTTTTTCTTCTTCTGATAATTATTTCACTGCACCAGAAACACTGAATTTTAATAATTGGTACCATCGCTTGCTTTATGATCTTGAGCAATCTGGCCTATATCTTAGAAGTGCGAAAATTTTACCTAATAAAAAGGCAATAATAGAGTTCTCTAATCTTCGATTTAATCTTGCAGCTGATGCTATCAATAGAGTACTTACTTTATCTCAAATACACCTTCCAAGTGATATTAATAATATTGATTTGATTTTAAATGAGAGTGGTTTTAATGTCTTGACTATTAGCTATTTTAGAGGTAATTCTGATAGAAATTTCGTAAGGAATAATAGTTATAATAAAATTGAGATTCACAAGCCTTCAGGAGTAAATAATCCATCCAACTATACAAAGCGTGTTGTTCCCTATACACATATCAATGCTAATTTAGCAGCTAGATTTCAGTTATTTGATCCAGATAATCCTGCAAAACATCAAATTTTTCTTAAAATAGATTCAGTTACCAGTATTTCTCAACATTGGAATCTCATTGGCTCTTATGCATTGGATATTGATAATAATTTTGATCTAAATCGAGGACCTGGTTCAGTACTTGAACATGTTAGAACTGATATTAACAAATATTTAGTTTATGGTTCTTCTGGACTTGAGTCTCTCTATTTAGAAAAAAAATCAACATACAATGAAAAAATTCACTATAGGGCATATGCAGGAGTATTAGAGAGTATGTATAGCGGATTGGGAATAGAGGTTTTATATCAACCGTTTATGTCAAGAATAGCTGTTGGCGGAACTATTAACAAAGTAATAAAAAGAGATTACTCAAGAAACTTAAAATTATTAGATTATAAAACTACAACTGGTTTTTTGAGCTTATATTATGCTTCACCCTTATATAATTATGATTTTGCTCTGCACATCGGTAAATATTTAGCGAAAGACAAAGGGGCCACTTTTGAAATAAGAAGAACATTTGATAATGGCTTCTCTGTAGGAGCTTTTGCTACTTTTACAAATGTCTCTGCATCTGACTTTGGAGAAGGAAGTTTTGATAAAGGGTTATATTTTAAGATACCTTTTGACACATTCATGCAAAATCATAACAGGGGCTCTTACTCTACTATAATTCGATCACTTCAGAGAGATGGTGGGCAGAAGTTAGATGATTATACTGGAAGATTATGGTTTGACTTGAGAGGTGTTCGCTATGACAGTTTCATCAATAACAAAAAAAGAATGAACCCACAATGAATAAATTTATATACTTATCATTGATCTTGATGCAATTAACTTCTTGCTCTTTTAGTTCTAGTCAATTTGACTTGATCAAAAATATGATTTCTCCTGAAAATAATTCATCTAAACCAGAGAAAAATTGGAATGCTTACTGGATGGATAAAAAAATTGATCTTTATGCTATAAATGTTAATGATCAAGTTATTTTTGCAGATGAAAAAATAAATATTTTCTATAAAGATAAACAAATATATAAAATTACTGGTTTATTACCTGAGCTCCAAACCCTTGAAATTGAATCAAAAGATAATTTGTTATTGTTTATGTCTGATGGAAGGCATATTGGAGTCGATTCTTGTGAATTAGGCTACTCAGTCTCAATAGATGAAAATTATGAAAAATATCTGCGTTCATGTTTTAGTGCAAATACTAATAAAACATATGAAAATCATGTGGTCTTTAATACTGAAGGCATGATAATTAGTTTGCGATTTAAGATTCATCCTGAATACAATTCATTGCAATTGAGCATGAAGTAAACTATGAGTTATTATATAAATCAATAAATAAATGTTAATATGCACTCTTTCTGTGGATTTCACTCACTTAGTACAAAATAAATTGGTGTCAAAGTAATGAGAAAAAAAATATTTAGTTGCATAGGTCCGATATTGATATCGACGCTTATGATTTCTAGTGAAGTTTTATCACAAGGAATGCCTATACCAGGGGTACCATCATCAATGTTATCTCAATTTACTACTATGTCACCTGATCAAAGAAGAGAATTAGCTGCGCAGTATGGTATAAATCTTGATGACTTAGGCATGGGCGGAGGAAGTGATAATGATCTAGGGACGGAGGGTCAAGAGCTTGTATCAGAAGCAAATCAAGTTCTTTATGAAAGAATCATAGAAGCACAAGATTATTTAAAGAAGGCTGAAGAATATAGAAGAGATAATATACCTTTATTTGAGCAAGATTATTCTGAAATAGAGAAATTGCCTATTTACGGACAATTTCTTTTTGAAGGTGAGTTTTCTACTTTTGCTCCTGTTAACAATGCTTCTGTTCCAAATAATTATGTCATAGGAGTTGGCGATTCTTTTAAAATTATTATGTATGGTGTGCAAGATAGTGAACTAAATCTTATTGTTAACAGAGATGGTTTTATCAACTTTCCAGAACTAGGTGAAATAAGTGTTGCTGGTATGACTTTTTCTGATTCTAGTGATTATATTAAATCCAGAGTTTCAAAACAAATGATGGGTGTAGAAGTTAGTATTTCCATTGGACGCTTGCGAAGTATTAATGTTTTTATGTCTGGAGAAGCAAAAATTCCTGGAATGTATTCAGTATCTGGCTTATCTAGCGTATCTCAGATGCTATATTTTGCAGGAGGTATAAGTGATATTGGAAGTTTGAGAAATATTCAAATAAGAAGAATGAATGAAGTAATAGCAACTTTTGATTTATATGAGTTGCTAACTCAAGGTAATGCAGTGAATGATATAAGACTCCATTCTGGCGATGTGATCTTTATACCAACAGCACAAAAAACAATATTTATCGATGGCGCTATAAAACGACCGGGAAGATACGAGTTAAAAAGGAATGAAACAATTTCAGACCTTATTAAATTGGCTGGAGGATTTGAAAATCGAGCTTACTTGAGACAAATATATATAGAAAGATACGACCAAAATATTGATGTTCCCTCTATAATTAATCTCGATTTAACTAAACAAGAGAATATAGATTTTAATATTGCAAATGGCGACGTAATCAGAATAGCTGAAATTACAGATACAATTAGTGAGTCGATTACTATAAAAGGTGCTGTAAAACGACCTGGTAGATATGGTTGGTATAAAGGTATAAGATTTTCAGATATCTTAAGTACCATAAATTCAGATTTCTTAAATAATTTTGATGCTAACAAAGGCCTAATAGTCCGAAGAAAAGATGTTAGGAATTATGATATTCAAGTTATTGACTTTAATATCAAAAATGCTCTTGAATCTCCAAAATCGGATATGGATCCAATATTAGAGTTATATGATCAAATATTAATATTTTCCCTAGGATATAACGATGATACTTTAAATAGTATTGAGATTTATAATCCAAATGAGGATATCGAACACCCAGAATATGGTGAGGAGGACAATTCAAACTCTTTAGATTCTGAATCAGGGAATCAAGAACTGTTTCAAAGTCAGCAAACTATGAAGCCAGACCACCAGAATAATCAAATGACATATGACGAGCTCCAAATAATAAGTTATGAAACCAAAAAAAAAGCTGAATATGAATTAATTAATAGAGGTAAAAGAAGGGTCTTATTGGAAAAAATAATTGAACAACTCAGCCAACAAGCAACATCTGCGGACTCATCAAAAATTGTATCAATTAGTGGAGCAGTTAAAGTCCCCGGCCAGTATCCATTAACAGAAGGCGCTTCTTATTTGGATTTAATCCAACTTGCTGGCGGTTATAAGGATGATGCTTATATTGAAGCAGCCGAAATAAGAAAGACGCTGGTTAACGATTCCGGTGCAATGGTTATTGATACATCAAATATAAATCTAAAAGAATTATCTGGGATGGTTCTTGAAAGTCGTGATCATATACTTATTAGAAGTGTAAAAGATTGGAATGCAACAGACACAGTTATTTTGGCTGGAGAAGTATTCTATCCTGGATCCTACTTAATAGGGCCTGATGAGACTTTATCATCTGTAATTGAGAGAGCAGGTGGATTTACAAGTGAGAGTTTTATCAGAGGAGCAGTATTTACAAGGGAAAGTATTAAACAAAAAGAACGAGAGCAATTACAGATACTTGGAGATAATATTAGACGTGATCATGCAGCACGATCCATGACAAAGGAGTCAGAGGATTTCAATGTAAGTTCGAGCGAAGTGGAAGCGGGAATATCTGCTCTTCTCTCATCTGCTGTATACGGGAGATTAATTATTGATTTACCAAGTATAATGAGCGGTAATGTAAATGCAGATATCGTTCTTCAGGATGGCGATGTTTTGTCAATACCAAAATTTACTAGTGCAGTCACAGTTGTTGGAGAGGTAAGACGCACTGGGAGTTTCGTGCTTCAGGATAATTATACGATAGATGATTACTTAACTTTGGCTGCTGGCATGACAGCCAGGGGTGATGAAAAAGAAATTTATATAATCAAAGCTGATGGTTCAGTTAATAAAAATAATACAAAAAAATCTTTATTGGTTTTTGATGATGGTAATAATAATATTAAAGCTGGGGATACGATTGTTGTTCCTATAAAATCAAGTTACCAAACTCCATTGAACTTATATAGCACAGTTTCACAAGTCGTTTTTCAAAGTATAGCGTCAATTGCAGCATTCAGTACGATTCTTGATTGAATACATTATATTATGCTTAGAGCACTAACAAATAATGACTATACGGTCAGCTCAATAGCAATCATATTCATCTCTGCATTACTTATGGGTGTGAATGGTATTATAGCTTTTATGTTACTTTTTTTTATTTCTGAACAGCAATTCGGTCGAGATCCAATTAATAAACATGGTTTAGCTGAAGGAAAATCGAGACTAGGTGGAGTTGCCATTGCTTTGTCTATAATTATTGGTTGTTGTTCACATTTATTTTTCCAGAAAGAGTTTGGTTATCAGGCATTATTTATGGAATTAACACCAACAATTTTCCTGTCTCTTTTAATTGGCGCAATTGGTTTGATTGAGGATTTTAATCAAAATTTAAGTTCAATCAAAAGATTGAGTTTAATGTTATTTATGATTCTTGTTGGTTTGTATATGATGCCAGAATTAATACCCATTAATTTACCTATATTTGTGCTAGTTAATCTTAATGATTCATTTATAGTTATATATTTATTTACAGTTCTAATGATTTGTGGCTTTATTAATGCAGGTAATATGGCGGATGGAGCTAATGGCCTAATTGCTACTATTTTTTTTGGATTTTTTTTAATTGCCTATAGCTTGGATAACTCAATTTTCAATTTCTCAGTAATTATTTCTCTCATTGCATTTATAATTTTTAACGTTGTTACTGGAAAAATATTTCTTGGTGATTTTGGTGCTTATGCATTTTCAACACTTGTTGCTCTTAAGAGTCTCGAATTCTATGCAAATAATGATTTATCTGTTTTTTTTCTTGGATCTATCCTTGTCTATCCATGTTTTGAAATTATCCGATCCATGATTGTTAGATCATTAAGAAAATCCTCTCTAATGAATCCAGATAATAACCATCTTCATAACCTTATCAATACTTTTTTACGTTCTAAAGGGCTGTCAAAGCATATAGCTAATTCTTTTACAGGTCTTGGATTGGCCATAATCACTATCTCTGCACCGCTTGCTCTTTATTTTTCTGGTTTTTCTATTGAATCTGAGTATTGGAGAGTAGTGTTTATCTTGCAAATATTATTTTTATTGTTCACCTACATTTTTTTTGAAAAAAAATTCTCAGCTAATACAAATCATTGCTATAATTAAAGAGTAAAATTTCATAAATAATCAAGCGAAAGTGGCGGAATTGGTAGACGCGCAGGATTTAGGTTTCTGTGGGGTAACCCGTGAGAGTTCGATTCTCTCCTTTCGCACCATCAAACAAACTATTAATACATATAAATACTCCATCAAAGGTAATTAAGCATGAAGAGAGATGAGTCCACGAATGAAATAGAGAAGAGCGTGGTAATTGAAATAGAGAGAGATAGCCTTGATGAGAAGATTGAGGCTAAATTAATTTCTATTGGAAAGAAAGCGAAGATTAAAGGATTTAGACCCGGAAAAATACCTAAGAGTGTTTTAAGAAAATATCATGGATCTGAGGCTTATCAGGATGCTATTTCTGATTTAATTCAGCATGGATACGCAGATGCCATTAAAGGAAGTAATCATAATCCAATAAGTCCACCAAGCATTCATCCAATTGAAAGCAAAGACAATAAACTCAGATTTGAGGCAACATTTGAAACTCTTCCTAATATAGAATTGAAAGATCTTGACAAAATTTCAATCATTAGACCCGATGTCCAAATAACCTCTGAGGACATGGATAATATGCTTGAAAAATTGAGAAAACAAAAAAGAACATGGAGAAAAATTAATACAAAAAGCGTTGAGGGCAATCAAATAAATATCAACTTCGTTGGTAAACTTAATGGAGAGAAATTTAATGGCGGTGAAGGAAAAGATGTGAATGTAGTTCTTGGTGAAAATCAAATGATACCTGACTTTGAAAAAGCATTATTCGGATTAAAATCGGATGATATGAAATCATTTAAAGTGAAATTTCCAAAAGATTATCATTCTGATGAATTATCAGGAAAAAAGGTTAATTTTGATTTGACTGTCAATTATCTTGAAGAGGAGATTCTTCCTGATCTTGATAAAGAATTTGTTAAGGAATTTGGAGTTGATGACGGAAATATAGAAACGTTGAAAGAGGATGTGGCTCGAAATATGAAGCGAGAATTGAGTAATAAAATAAATCAAGATATAAAAAATCAAGTCATGCAAGGTTTGTTGGAAAAAAACGATATACCAGTTCCTACAAGCATGAAAGACAATGAAATTAAAAATATGCAGAAAGAATCAATGCGTCAAATGAATAAAAAAGATGAAAAAGACATGCCGCCAGCAGAAAATTTTACTGACATGGCTGAAAAAAGAGTTAAATTAGGGCTCTTGATAAGCAAATATATAGAAGATAAAGCGTTAAAAGTTGATCAAAAAAAAGTTCAGAAACACATTGAAGATATGTTTTCTGGATATCAAGAGCCTGAAAAACTTATAGAGCAATATATGGGTAACCAACAGATAATGAGTCAAATACAAAGTATGGTGCTAGAAGAGCAGGCTTTTGATTTAATCGCAAAAGAAGGTAAAGAGAAGCTCAGTAAAATAAGTTTCAGTGAATACATGAATTATTGATATAATAGCCGCTCATTATAAAAATAATTAATAAAATGAAAAATATTTCGTCAAATCTTGTTCCAATGGTTGTTGAAAAAAATTCGAGAGGTGAACGTGCCTATGATATATATTCTCGACTACTGAAGGAACGTTTAATATTTCTAGTCGGGCCAGTAGAAGACCACATGGCCAACATAGTTGTTGCACAGTTATTATATCTAGAGTCTGAAAATCCTGATAAAGATATCAATGTATATATTAATTCACCAGGTGGTTCAGTAACTGCAGGATTATCAATTTATGATACTATGCAATTCATAAATTGTGATGTGTCAACAATTTGCGTTGGCCAAGCAGCCAGTATGGGTGCGCTTCTTCTTGGGGGTGGTGCTTCAGGGAAGAGATTTGCACTTCCTCATTCAAGAATTATGGTTCATCAACCTAGTGCTGGCTTTCAAGGTCAAGCTACAGATATAGATATTCATGCAAGAGAAGTTCTGGAGCTAAAGAATCGTTTGAATAAAATTATGGCAAAACATACCGGCCAAAAAATCACAAAGATCGAGAAGGATTTAGAGCGTGATAATTTCATGAGTTCTATTGAAGCTGAAAAATACGGCCTCATTGATACAGTATTGAACAACAGAAAAGAATTAAAATAATCTATATCTTTCTTTAAGGGATTAATTATGAGTGATGATTCTTCAGATAAAAGTGGCGATAACAAATTGCTCTATTGCTCATTTTGTGGGAAATCACAAAATGAGGTAAGAAAGTTAATTGCTGGGCCATCCGTATTCATATGCGATGAGTGTGTTGATCTATGTAACGATATTATTCAAGAAGAATTAGAAGATCGAAATGAATCTGGTGAGATCACATTACCAAAACCGATAGAAATCAAAGATATTCTTGATGATTACGTAATTGATCAAGATCAAGCAAAAAAAGTTTTATCTGTAGCAGTTTATAATCATTACAAAAGATTAAGCGATAACAAGAAAACAAAAAAAGATTCTAATAAAGTCGAGCTTGCAAAGAGCAACATTCTCTTGGTGGGACCTACTGGATGCGGTAAGACACTTCTGGCTGAGACACTTGCTCGACTTTTAGATGTTCCATTCACAATTGCTGATGCTACTACATTAACTGAGGCAGGTTACGTGGGTGAAGATGTAGAGAACATCATTCAAAAACTCTTATCAAAATGTGATTATGATGTTGAAAAGGCTCAGACGGGAATTGTTTACATAGATGAGATCGACAAAATCTCACGCAAATCTGAAAACCCTTCAATAACAAGAGATGTATCAGGAGAAGGAGTTCAACAGGCACTTCTTAAATTAATAGAAGGCACGGTCGCATCAGTTCCACCTCAGGGCGGAAGGAAACATCCGCAACAGGAGTTTCTGCAGGTAGATACAACCAATATTTTATTCATTTGTGGGGGCGCGTTTGCTGGATTAGAAAAAATCATACAAAATCGCACTACAAAAACAGGTATTGGTTTCGTTGCAGAAGTTAAGTCAGAGAATAAAGAAGCTCTCTCGAGCGAATACCAGAATGATATCGAGCCAGCGGACCTGGTGAATTACGGCTTAATTCCTGAGTTTGTTGGGAGACTACCAGTGCTGGCATCATTGCATGAGTTAGATGAAGATGCTCTTGTTAGGATATTGCAAGAACCCAAAAATGCTCTGACAAAGCAATATATTAAACTTCTCGAGATGGAAGATGTAGAATTAGATTTTCGTGATGATGCCATTAGAGAGATTGCAAAAAAAGCCATCAAACGCAAAACTGGTGCAAGAGGTCTCAGGACTATTCTAGAAGACATTTTATTAGATGTAATGTTTGATGTACCATCATCTGAATCTGCCAGGAAGGTAGTTCTGGATGCCTCTGTGGTAAATGGTGAGAATGAACCATACATAATTCATGAGTCTTCTGCCAAAAAAAATCAGCAGCAAAAAAGCTCATTAAAAAGAGCCTAAAATATTTTAATATTTATAAATCTTGCTTGATATATTGAGTTTTGGGCTCATATCTTGAGCTATTAGTACTTTAATTGCATTATGCCAATCTTTTCAGAAAAGGATTAAAAATTGAAAGATTCAGATAAAATAAAAAAAAATGATGATATAGATATTAAAAAACAGGATATTGCCAGTCTTCCTGGTATCTCATTGAGAGATGTTGTCGTATTTCCAAGCATGGTCATTCCGCTCTTTGTTGGAAGAGAAAAATCTATAACTGCTTTGAATATTGCAATGGACTCATCAAAGGAAATAATTTTGATTGCCCAGAAAAAAGCAGATCAAGATGATCCAACAATAGATGATCTTTATAGGGTAGGGACAGTTGCAAGGATTCTTCAATTATTAAAATTACCTGATGGGACATTAAAAGTTTTAGTAGAGGGTACCAAAAGAGTAAAAATCAAAGAAATCAGAGATGAAAACTGTTTCTACGTAACACCTGAAATAAATATTGAGAATGAATTCAATGAGCGAGAATTAGACATCCTTTCAAGGGCTCTAGTATCTCAGTTTGAGCAATATATAAAGTTAAATAAGAAAATACCAACTGAGATATTGAATACAGTCTCGAATATTGATGACAATGGAAAGCTTTGTTATACGATCGCCGCCCATATTCAAGTAAAAATAAATATAAAACAAGAAATATTGGAAATAGGTGATCCAAAATTAAAATCAGAGTTTATATTAGAAGTTTTACAAGGTGAGATTGATGTACTTGAGGTTGAAAAACAAGTTAGATCTAAAGTCAAATCTCAGATGGAAAAAAGCCAGAGAGAGTATTACTTGAATGAACAAATGAAGGCTATCCAAAATGAACTTGATGGTAGCTCCAGTTCCGCTAAAGACGACTTCGTAAAACCAGAAGATGACATAAAGAATGCATCAATGCCAAGAGAGGCAACTGAGAAAGCAACTTCAGAATTATCAAAATTAAAACTTATGTCACCGATGTCAGCTGACTGGCACATACATTGAAAGTGTGACAAGGGAAGGATTTCAGATTGCACATGACATATCAAGTTACAGTCTAGCTGCACTTGCGAAAGCCACATTACCGATTATGCAAGATAATGATAGTGCGATTCTTACTCTGTCTTACCTTGGAGCTGTGAGAGCTATTCCTAACTACAATGTAATGGGTTTAGCCAAAGCCAGTTTGGAAGCAAATGTAAGATTTCTTGCTGCTGATCTAGGAAAAAAAGGAATAAGGGTCAATGGAATCTCAGCAGGAGCCATAAAAACATTGGCTGCAGCAGGAATATCTGATTTTAGAAAAATGCTTTCGCATATGGAGAAAACCTCTCCTATTAGACGGAATGTTACACCTGATGATGTCGGTAATGCTGCTGCTTTCTTGTGCTCGGATTTAGCTTTGGCAGTGACTGGAGAAATTCTTTATGTGGACGGAGGTTTTAGAAATATCGGCATGCATTTAGAAGACAATGACTAAATTCTAACTTGCCAGGTTAGTATCTTCACCCTCAAGTCTTGCTACAATTGCAGCACAACATGCATCACCGAATATATTGACACTTGTTCTTGCCATATCTAAGACCCTATCAAATACCAATAGGACACCAATTGCCTCCATTGGCAAACCAACCGCACCTAAGATAACCGCAATTGCTACCAAAGACGCAGAAGGTACCCCTGCAACACCAACCGATGTGAGAAGTGCTATAAACACAATAGAGAACTGGACAGAAAAAGTGAGATCAAGTCCATAAGCTTGCGCTAAAAACATAGCTGCAGCGCATTCATATAATGCTGTTCCATTCATATTCACAGTTGCACCAAGTGGAAGCACAAAGCTAGATACTTTATTTGATACGCCAACATTATCTCTGACACAATCCATTGTTACTGGTAACGTTGCTGACGATGATGCTGTAGAAAAAGCCGTTAGCATTGCCGGCGCCATGGCACCAAAAAATTTATATGGTGAGAGTTTCCCTACAAATTTTAATAATATAGGCAAAATAATCAGTATATGAGAAAGAAGGGCCAAGATAACAGTAAAAGCAAAAATAGCTAATGGTCCTACAGCGTCAAATCCTGCTTCAGCAACTACTGCAGCCACTAACCCATAAACTCCAATCGGTGCAAATTTCATTATCCATTCGGTCATTTTCATTATGACCTTGAATACACTATCCCAAAAAGAAATAAGTCGCGATGACTGCTCTTCAGGTAATTTGGTCATAAAATAACCAAACAAAAAAGCAAAAAAGATGATTCCAAGAATCTGTCCATCAGCTGCCGCTTTAAATATATTCGGCGGCACCATTGTAATAAATACATTTGCAATGTCACCTGGGCCTCTCCCTTCTGCTACATTTGCAATCTCCTCTCCGGAATTATCTAGTGCCAACATATCACCAACAGGCTCACCCTCCTGATATCCCGGTGAAACCATATTAATTAATACCAAGCCAACCAATATTGCTGCGAGTGTTGTTGAGACATAAAAGATCAGAGTTTTACCTCCTAGTCGACCTAAATTCCCACCCGACCCAATACCTGCAACACCTACGGTTATTGAGGAAAAAATTAAAGGAACAATGATCATCTTCAAAGCGTTTAAAAATAAAGTTCCAATATATTTAAAAAAACCTATAACACTTATTCCTAAGATAGAAGGATCAGGGACTCCTGATGCAATATTTTGATTCACAATCCAACCTGAAATAGCTGCAAATAGAATAGCTATCAGTATCTGCCAATGAAGTTCAATTTTTTTCATTTTTGCGGTGTTTTTTCTCTAGATATTATTTTATTATCTTAATCGAATAAACTCGATGAAGAAATTAACCCATCATTCCTTGTGATATCTGCCCGCTGCTCTAATTCAGAAATGAATGCCGAATAATCAGAAAGACCTGATCTTTGATTTAGTAATTCTCTTGCGTCATCTCTCTCATTCTGAGGGATACTTTCAGGTATACCGTAAATGCTCTCTGTGACACGATAAACAGCATAGTTTCCATTGGACATGATTACAGTTCCAATTCTGGGTACTCCGTCTTTAGATCTTTTTTCACCAAAGACACTAGCCTGTAGCATAAAATCATCATCTTCAGAGGCCCGATTCATAAGTTTACTGACGGTTGTTACAGAAGACAGCTCAGTAGCCACTTCCTGAATGTCCTCTCCTTTGATGAGAAGATTTTCAAGACGTGTTGCAATATCATTTGCTAATACCTCAGCTGAAACTAACTTCATATCAGCAACTATTGTATCCCTGACATCCTCGAGTGGTCTAACTTTTGCATCATTGTATCCTTCAATTTGAAAAACAATAGATCGGTTAGCATCAATTTCTAATATATCTGAAAGCTCATAATTGTCATCCCTATGAGCATCAAATACCGCATCAATAACTCTCTGGTTTGAACCAAATGAACCTCCTCCCTGACCGCTAAAAGATTCTTCAGTTATTACTTCAAGACCAATATTATCCGCTAATTGATTTAAATCATCGGCATCAAATAAGGCATCAGATAGCGCCCTTTCTTGATCAGTAAAATTCTGACCAGCTTTTTGCAAAATTAATTCCTGTTTAAGCTCACTCTCAACAAGCTCAAACGGAACCTTTCCATCAGACTCCACTCTATCCAATCTGACAATATGGAAGCCGAAATCAGTCCTTACGACTTCACTGATTTCACCTTCAACCATTGAGAATATGGTATCTCCCAACGCGCCTGGTAGCTGAGATCGAGTCAACATGCCAAGATCACCATCCGATTGTTTTGAGCCCTCATCATCGCTAATAGTCAAAACAAGCTCTGAAAAGCTTTCACCGTTGTTTATTCTTTCAAGTGTCTCACTGGCTTTTTGTAAAGATAATGCTTCATCTTCTCCTAACGATACTAGGATATGACTGGCCTGTCTTCTCTCGTCTTGAGCGAAGCGTTCTCCAGAATCATTATAATATTGATAGATTTCAGCATCTGTAATTTTTAGATCATTATTTAATTGATCTTTCCTTAGTTCAATGTAAATAAAATCAATTGATTCTGGTTGAAGAAATTCATTCGAACGGGAAGAATAATACTCCTGAACATCCTCTTCCTCTAAATTAATCGGTTCAGCAAGAACAGAAAGATCGATTTCAGCTATGGTGACATTTCGTTGCTCGCCAATTAGATTGAGATATCTTCTGTATTCTGAGGGCGTAACAAATGATGTTGCTCTTATCCCTCTTTCAAGTTGCCCTTTTCTAATATTTACTCTCTGATTTTCCTCAAATAGAGATGGTTCAATTACTCGCTCATTAAGCCAAGTGTAATACCGACCTCTAGAAAATTGACCATCAACCATAAACTCAGGAGATGATTGAATTACTCTAGCAATAAATTCATCACTAATATTGATTCCATTTTCATTAATAAATTGCGATATTAGAACATCGTTTATGATGTTATTAAGAACGTTTTGCCTCACAAATATTCTGGCCTCGTCAGGGATTTCTATACCTTCTGAATCATATCTTAACATTTCATTTTGATACTGATTCTCGAAATAAGGCTGAGAAATATTGACATCATCAACGGATGCAACATCTTCGGTCGCTATAAAATCATTTGGTACGCCAAAAAATAAGAAGGGAAGACATATTAAAGCAAGCACGACTAGCGCGAATTTTCCAGTAAAGCGTTCTCTTATATTCTGCAACATTTGTATGGACCTTTAAATAAAGGGCCCCAAATTGGGACCCTTGAATAATGGCGGAGTGGACGGGACTCGAACCCGCGACCCCCGGCGTGACAGGCCGGTATTCTAACCAGCTGAACTACCACTCCTTCAATTGGTGGGTGCTGACGGGATCGAACCGCCGACCCTCGCCTTGTAAGGGCGATGCTCTACCAGCTGAGCTAAGCACCCAGTCGGCTAAAGCCAAAAGACCACTTTGAGCAGTATTTCAACCAAATCGCCTATTATGCTTAAATCAAATAATTACTTCTTGATTAAGTCGGCGCTAGTTTACGGCATCCTTTAAGCCTTTACCAGCTTTGAATTTAGGAACATTGCATGCTGGAATGTGGATACTCGCTCCTGTTTGTGGATTTCTTCCCATACGTGCAGCACGAGCGCTCACTGAGAAAGTTCCAAAACCAACTAATGACACTGATCCGCCATTTGATAGAGTTGAGGTTACACTGCTTACTACAGCATCCACTGCTCTACCAGCATCTGCTTTTGACATGTTTGCCGCTGAA
>CABYDR010000005.1 GCA_902517795.1 uncultured Woeseiaceae bacterium
AACAGTATTGCGTCTTTGTTTAAGTTGGGTTAAGTTAAACACAACATATTGTGTTTTAGATTTTATTCAAATTTTACAAAAAATACACATAAAATTGTCTTAAATTCTTTCTTATTTACTTGGTAAAACGATAAAAATGGGCTCAGCAGTCAAAAACAAAGAAGACCAGAAAAGTTCACTTGCAGTAGATCTCCAGTCAACTTCTCTCGATATATGGCAGACAAAATATCAACTTAAGTCGAAAGATGGCTCAAAAATAGACAAAAATATTGACGATACATACATGAGACTCGCACGTGCTCTCTCTGATGTAGAAAAAGAAACTGACAAAGAGAAATACTATGACAAATTCTTGTGGGCATTGAGAGCGGGAGCCATTCCAGCTGGAAGGATTGTTTCAAATGCAGGCGCCGAAGAACATAAACCTGCAACTTCTACTATCAATTGCACAGTATCAGGTACAGTGTCTGATTCAATGGACAATATTCTTGATAAAGTTCATGAAGCTGGTCTCACATTAAAAGCAGGTTGCGGTATTGGTTATGAGTTTTCTACTCTTAGGCCAAAGGGTGCTTATGTGTCAGGTGCCGGTGCTTATACATCAGGGCCTCTCTCATTCATGGATATCTATGACAAGATGTGTTTTACGGTTTCCTCTGCTGGAGGAAGGCGAGGGGCACAAATGGGAACATTTGATATCAGTCATCCTGATATCGTCGAGTTTATTCGTGCAAAACGTGAAGATGGCCGTTTGAGACAATTCAATCTCTCATTACTAATCACAGAAGAATTCATGGAAGCGGTTAAAAATAATAAAGAGTGGGATCTGGCTTTCCCAATAACCCAAAAAGAGATAGATGAAGATGGCCTAGACATTAATGACAATTCAATTTTTGTATGGCGTGAATGGCCAGAACAAAAGAATTACATAACAGATAATCAAGGTCTAGTCGCCTGCAAAATATATAAGAAAATGCCAGCTCAAAGAGTTTGGGATATCATTATGACGTCAACCTATGATTACGCTGAACCAGGATTCGTCTTGATAGACAAGGTAAACCAAATGAACAACAATTGGTTTGCTGAAAATATCAGAGCGACAAACCCATGTGGCGAACAACCACTTCCTCCTTATGGTTCATGTCTGCTTGGCTCAGTGAACTTAACTAAGTTTGTGACTGACCCTTTTACCGAAAACGTAAAATTTGATTGGGCTGAATTTAAGAAGGTTGTGAAAATATTCACAAGAATGCTCGATAATGTAGTTGAGATTAATGGCTTGCCGCTCTCACAGCAGCAAGGTGAGATCCTAAGAAAACGTCGTCATGGAATGGGATTCCTCGGCCTAGGATCTGCAATTACGATGCTCAGGATGAAATACGGGAGTGAGGAATCTGTTGATTTTACTAAAGAAGTTTCCAAGCAGCTTGCTATGTCAGGTTGGGAGGCGTCTCTTGAGCTCGCCGAAGAAAAAGGACCGGCACCTATAATGAATGAAGACTTTGAAGTAACACATGAAATGTTAAGAAAACGACCGAAAATGTTGGATGACGGTTTCAAGGTAGGTGATAAGGTAAAAGGACGAGTGCTTCACAGTCTTTATAGTAATTATATGCAGCGCATAGCAGATATAGATCCGGAACTTGTGCAAAAACTAGCAGAGAAGGGCTCTCGTTTTACACACCACAGTTCTATAGCGCCCACAGGAACTATTGCACTCTCGCTTGCAAATAATGCGAGCAATGGCATTGAACCAACATTTGCACATCACTACTTCAGGAATGTAATCCGTGAGGGAAAGAAGACCAAAGAAAAAGTAGACGTTTTTTCATACGAGCTTTTAGCTTATAGGGCAATCATCAATGATCAGGCTATGCCCAGCATAACAGATCCTGATGACCAGAATAAACTGCCGGATTATTTTGTAACTGCAGAGACCATTTCACCAAAGGAGCATGTCGATATTCAGGCAGCGTCACAATATTGGATTGATTCTTCAATATCAAAAACTGCGAATGTTCCGACAGATTTCCCTTACGAAGATTTTAAAGATATTTATCTGTATGCCTATGAACAAGGTCTCAAGGGCTGCACAACATTTAGATTTAATCCAGAAGCATTTCAAGGTGTTCTCGTTAAAGAGGATGATCTCAAGAATACCTCATATTCATTTACACTTGAAGATGGAAGTGAGGTCGAGTTTAAAGGTGACGAAATGATTGAGTATGACGGCGAGGTTCACTCTGCTGCAAATTTGTTTGATGCCTTAAAAGAAGGTTATTACGGTAAATTCTAGCCAGAATTGAACAAAAGAATATTTATATGAAAAAAATTGAAAAAAAAATAGTAGGTTACTCTGTAAGCCAGCCATCTCAAAATTCTGATTCTAAAAAAAACACACAAAAAGAAGAACCTAGGGAGCATCGAGCCGAAGTAATTCGTATGCATGAAAAGCTTGAGCGGCCTGAAATACTGGTTGGCTCAACTTACAAAGTCAAAACACCAATCTCTGATCATGCAATGTATGTCACAATCAATGATATTGTCCTGAATAAAGATACTGATGATGAGAAAAGAAGACCATTTGAGATATTCATTAATTCAAAAAATCTTGATCATTATCAATGGATTGTCGCACTAACGAGAGTTATATCTGCAGTATTTAGAAAAGGCGGTGATGTTACTTTCTTGGTTGATGAGCTAAAAGCTGTTTTTGATCCGAGAGGAGGTTATTGGCAACCAGGCGGCAAATTCATGCCTTCTATTATTGCTGAGCTTGGCTATATAGTTGAGAAGCATCTCATATCTATTGGGTTGCTTTCAACCACTGAACTTGATGAGCATCAGAAAGAGCTTCTTAATCAAAAACGTGAAGAATTCGAGAATGCAAAAAAACAACAGGATGCATTTTCAAAATCTGATTATCCTGATGGTGCACAACTATGTGCAAAATGTAATGATACGGCTGTAATAATGCTTGATGGTTGTATGACTTGCCTGGCATGTGGCGACTCTAAATGCGGTTAATAGCATAGATATAAAAAATATCTATCAGTTTTTGATTCATAAGGGCTGCTTCCTTATCCAGGCTTTATTTTCTTATAAGCTTTTTCACCAAGCGTAGCATCATATTAAGAGATCCAGATAGCTTTCAAATTAAGATAATTGAAGATAGCCTTAAAGACAAATATTAAAAATACATAAAGTATTCTGGTAGATTGATCGCTCAAAAAACAACATATTTATCGTGTTATTCATAACTTATCTTGTAGTAAGATATCAATATGATAAAAGTACCTAATTTCAATAATATAACAATATCTGTGTTAGGTGATGTTATGCTTGACAGATACCTTTTCGGAAAAAGTGACAGAATTTCTCCTGAGGCGCCAGTCCCAATTGTTAATATAAGTAAAACAGAAGTCCGTGCTGGTGGCGCTGCTAATGTTGCAGTCAATTTAAATCAACTAGGTATTCAAACAAATCTATTTGGATTGTTGGGTGATGATGAAGAAGGGCAAATTTTAGAAGATATTTTATCTAGAGCAGGCGTCAGTTGTCACTTAAAGAAAATAAAATCAACCAATACTACTGTAAAGACAAGAATCCAAAGTAGAGGTCAGCAACTTATTCGTTTCGATAAAGATTCGTCCAACAACGAATCATTTTTTTCAGACAACGAAATAAATAATTTAATAATCAACTCAAATGCTCTCATTATTTCAGATTACGAAAAAGGCGCGACTGTAGGAATAGAAAAGATTCTAAAATTTTGCCGAAAAAATAATGTCTTAACATTATTGGATCCAAAAGGCCTAAGTTTTAAAAAATATAAATTTGCTGATATCTTAACGCCAAATGAGAATGAATTTGAAGCTGTGGTAGGAAAATGCAGAGATGAAAATGAAATGGTAAATAGATCTGCTAAGCTCATAAGTGATTTACGATTAAAAGCTATTTTAATTACAAGAAGCCACAAGGGTATGCTTTTGGTAACAGAAGATGGTGACTTCAGTCATCTCCAAACAGAAGCAAGAGACGTTTATGATGTTACAGGCGCTGGTGATACTGTCATCTCTGTTCTGGCAGCATCTATCGCAGCAGGAGAGAAAATTATAGATGCAGCGAAATTATCTAACATTGCTGCCGGTATCGTAGTTAGTAAAATTGGCGTTGAACCTGTTAGCCTCAGTCAACTAAATAATAAGATCAATCAAAAAAAACAGAGTGGCATATGCTCTATAGAAGAGATTGAAAATATCTCAAAGATAGCTAGAGAAAATGGTGGAAAAATAGTCATGACAAACGGTTGTTTTGACATATTGCATGCAGGGCACATCAAATATCTTGAGGAAGCGAAGGCTTTAGGTGGCACACTTATCATTGCCATCAATGACGATGAGTCAGTTGTAAGACTAAAAGGTAAGCATCGGCCAATTAATCCATTGAGTGACAGAATGAAAGTTTTAGATGGGTTGACCTCCAGTGATTTTATAGTTCCTTTTGAGGAAGACACACCAATAGAATTAATAAATATAATTAAACCTGATATTTTGGTTAAGGGCGGTGATTACTCAGTCAATGATGTAGTTGGATCTGATGAGGTAAGAGAATATGGTGGTGATGTAAAAATATTAAGTTATTTGGATGGTTATTCTTCTAGTAAAATCATTGAAAAACTTAAAATATAGTGATGTGATAATTGCATATCATAGGCTTATAGTATGAACAAATTGATGCGCTTGATGTACCACGCATTAACATATATCTTGCTGCCTTTCTTGATATTTTTCTGGCTTGTAAAAAGCCTTTTAAATAAATCATATCTGGACCGTCTTACGCAAAGATTTGGATTTGGTTATCCAAAACTGAATTCAGGTTCAATCTGGATACATGCGGTTTCAGTAGGAGAAGTTCAAGCCTCAATCCCACTTGTGAATGAGCTGAAACATCATTATCCTTATAAGGAAATAATAATTACTACTGTCACTCCGACAGGTTCAAAGCAAGTAAAGAATATATTTAAGGGCGCAGTAAAAACTTCATATATCCCTTTCGAAATAAACTTTGCCATTAAGAATTTCTTTAATTTAATTAACCCATCTGTTGCTTTGATAATGGAAACTGAGATATGGCCAAATTTATATAAAGAATGCGGTAGTAGAGGGATTCCATTAATTTTAGTCAGTGCGCGTATATCTGAAAAATCTCTAATAAATTATAAGCGTTTTTTACCTCTTTTCAGAGATACCTTATCTCATGGAATTCTGATTGCTGCTCAGAGTCAGATCGATGCTGACCGTTTTTTGACTCTTGGTGCCAGCAAAGACAGAACATGGATAATGGGTAATATAAAATTCGATTTTAAATTACCAGAGGAGATACTAACAAAAGCAAAAATCCATAGATCAAAGATATTTCCCAGAAGAAAAATTTGGATAGCTGCAAGTACCCATGATCATGAAGAGGAGATTATTCTTGAGGCACATAAAAAAATTTCTAAGAAAATAGGAAATATACTCTTAATTCTTGTTCCTAGGCATCCAGAAAGATTCGCAAAAATAACTCAGATATTAAAAGAAGACAAATGGAAATACTCAAAAAAATCAGATGACCAGGATATTCCAGAGAGTTGTCAAGTCATACTGATAGATACAATTGGCGAATTGTTGTTTTTTTATGCATGCAGTGACGTTGCATTCGTAGGCGGAAGTCTTTTACCAGTAGGGGGTCATAATCTACTGGAGCCTGCTGCTATTGGGTTACCTATTATCACTGGAGCTCATACATTTAATCAAAAAGAAATGACAGATCGGCTGGCTCAGGCGAATGCCCTGAGAATTGTTCATAATGCAAATTCTCTTTCTAGCGATGTTATCTTTTTTCTAACAAATGCTGAGGAATCAAAAAATGCTGGCCAGAGAGGAAAATTAATTGTTGAAAGCAATAAAGGCGCTATCAAAAGTCTGATGAAACGTCTGAGTATTATTATTGGTGAGGAAACTCAATAATTATTTAATTATATCCTCAGGTGTATCTCTTTCTTTGAACCACTGATCAATTTCCTCTAGATCCTGAACACGAAGTGTTCCTGCTGCTCTTTTTAAATAAAAGACATTTGCAATATAGTCGTACCTGCTTTTTGAATAGTTTTGTATGGCATTTTCAAGGGCAAATTGAGAATTTAGAACATCTACAATTGTTCTTGTACCAACGTTAAAACCAGCTTGTGTAGCCTCAAGTGCAGTTCGACTTGATACCACTGCTTGTTTAAAAGCATTTACACGACTTATCTCAGAGGTTACACCCAGATAAGCATCTCGAGTTTCTCTTTCAGTTTCTCTGGCAATTCGTTGTAGTTTTTCTCTGCTAGCACGATGAAGATAAACAGCTTCTTGAACTTTTGATGAAGTCATTCCACCAGAATATATTGGTATAGAGAGCTGAATATAGACTGAGTCACTCTGATTGCTAACACTCAGGTCTGGAAAATTGATCGCGTTTCTGATTTGATCTTCATTATCAGTATTTTGCTTGCCTATATTTGCACCAAGATTTATAGATGGGTAGTGACCTGTCCTTTGGTAAGAAATTTCATGGCGTGCAATCTCCTCCTCAAATCTATTGGAGATTAGAGAGAGATTCTGTTGCATCGCAGATGCAATCCAATCATTCTCAATACTAGGATTAGGTGGTAATAATGGCAGATCTTCATCAGGTGCATCGAGATTTGGCAGGTATGCTCCTGTAATCTCTCTGAGGAGTTCTCTCGCATTAGCTAATGATCTCTTTGCATTAATTTCATTTGCTACACTTTGATCAAATGCAGCCTGAGATTCTTGGACATCTGTAATCGCTATTAATCCAACTTCATAACGTTGTTTTGCTTGTTCAAGTTGTCGCGATATAGCAAGTTTGTTGCTATTTAGTGATACTAGATTATCTTCTGCAGCAAGAACATTCAGGTATCTAGTAACTACTCTGATAATTAGGTCCTGTTGTTGAATCTCATAATCAATTTCTGCTTTTGCGGATCGCTTACCTGCTTGCTTTAGATTCACCCATTTTCCCCACTCAAACAATGTCTGATTTAATTGTAACTGCCATCCAGTAGATAATGTTTTTGATTCCGTGTTAACCGCACCTACTTCTCCGGTTATATTTGATTCTATAGTGGAGCCATCGTAATTTGATATCGTGTAGCGACTTCCAATACCAAGCTCAGGTAAAAGCCTACTGCGTGCTTGCATCTCTCCCTCTAAAGCTGCCAGACGTCTTGACTCTGCCTCATGAATTAAGGGGTCGCTTTGTAACGCTCGTTGGTACACCTCCAGAAGAGATGCTGATGAAGCAGGCTCTATTACAAAAGAAGCCAAAACGAGTATATAAAAAGTTTTTCTATTCATTAATTTATTGATTGGTAGAAAATAGGAAATTAGTATTTTTGTATTTTTTTATCCACTGTATCCGACCATTTGTTTATTCCCCCCTCGATATTTGCGACATCTGTAAATGATCTACTCACTAAAAATTTTGCTATTTCAGCACTTCTGATACCAGATCTACATAACACTGCAATAGGTTTTTCTTTATTAAGTTCATCTATCCGTGATCTTACATCATTCATTGGAATGAAAATAGAGTTTGGGAGTTTTGCAATTTCAATTTCTTCCTTTTCTCTAACATCGAGCAGTTGCCAGTTATTTTTTTTGCTTCTAATATCAAAAAACTCTCTTGGCGTGATTTTTTTGTACAAAATAGTTACCCTTCAAAATATTGTTTCATTTAAATTTTAATTCTTTTCTGATAAGTATTCAGATAAGAAATGTAAATAATGGTAACGAAAAAAAACCGCCAAAAGGCGGTTTTTTTTGATTAATTAACTTACATCAGCGGAACAATTAATAATGCTACTATGTTAATTATTTTAATCAGAGGATTAATAGCAGGACCTGCTGTGTCTTTGTATGGATCACCAACGGTATCACCTGTTACAGCGGCTTTATGAGCATCTGATCCTTTACCTCCACAGTTTCCATCCTCAACGTATTTCTTAGCATTATCCCAAGCTCCCCCTCCAGTTGTCATTGAGATTGCAACAAATAAACCTGTAAGAATGCTTCCAAGAAGCACTCCACCTAATGCCTCTGGACCGAGAATCAAGCCTACAGCAATTGGAACTAAAATTGGCAATAAGGATGGCACAATCATTTCTTTAATAGCCGCTTTAGTCAAAAGATCTACAGCTTTATCGTATTCTGGTTTTTGAGTACCTTCCATGATGCCCGGCATGTCTTTGAATTGTCTCCTTACCTCAGTAACAACTGAACTTGCTGCTCTACCAACTGCTTCCATAGCCATTGAACCAAAGATAAAAGGAACCAAACCGCCGAGGAATAAACCAATAATTACGAGATGGTCTGATAAATCAAATGATACTAATATGTTATTTTTCTCCAGCGCATTGGTGTAATCAGCGAACAAAACAAGTGCAGCTAGACCTGCCGATCCAATGGCATATCCTTTTGTAACTGCTTTTGTAGTGTTACCAACAGCATCTAATTGATCAGTAATATTTCGAACTTCGGAAGGAAGTTCAGACATCTCTGCAATACCGCCAGCATTATCTGTTATTGGTCCAAAAGCATCTAAAGCTACGACCACACCAGTCATTGATAACATTGATGTCGCCGCTATCGCAATATTGTATAGCCCTGCCATAGCATCTCCATCGGGTGCCAATTCAAATGCTCCCCAGATGCTTGCACAAACAGCGATTACTGGCATAGCAGTTGATTTCATTGAGATACCAAGACCAGCAATAATATTTGTTGCATCACCTGATAGTGATGCTTCTGCAATTTCTTGTACTGGTTTGTAATCAGTGCTGGTGTAATACTCTGTTATGATAACCATCGCAGCAGTCAATGCCAGCCCAATCAGAGCAGAACCATAAATACCTGAGGCATTTCCTGTCACACTCATCATCATGTTTGTGATTGGGTAAAATGCAATTGCTGCCAGAACTCCGGCTACAATCATTCCCTTGTATAAAGCACCCATAACTTTTCCGCCATCTGATGTTTTGACAAAGAATGTACCTATAATTGATGCCACGATGGAAATTGCCCCTAGTACAAGAGGATAAATTGACATGACGCTTCCATATTCGGTGGCTATAAGCGACCCGAGTAGCATCGTTGCAATAATTGTTACTGCATATGTTTCAAACAGGTCAGCAGCCATACCAGCACAATCACCAACATTGTCACCAACATTATCAGCAATTACTCCAGGATTTCTTGGATCATCTTCAGGTATTCCTGCTTCTACTTTACCCACTAAATCAGCACCGACATCTGCACCCTTTGTGAATATTCCTCCACCCAATCTTGCGAATATTGAGATGAGCGATCCACCAAAAGCAAGCCCTATAAGAGAATGGATGGCATCCTCAGATGTCATACCCATGTTCATAAGTATTAGGTAGTAACCAGCAACTCCAAATAGACCTAAACCCACAACAAGTAGACCAGTTATCGCGCCGCCCTTAAAGGCAATGTTTAGGGCAGGATTGACACCAATTCTTGCTGCTTCCGCTGTTCTTACATTAGCCCTCACAGAGACAAACATTCCAATGTAGCCAGCCAAGGCTGAAAAGATTGCACCAATTGCAAAGCCAATACCTGTTGCAATATCAAGGTATACAGATAGCAGTATGAACAAAACCAGACCAACAATACCTATAGTCCTGTATTGTCTGTTCATGTATGCGTTAGCACCTTCTTGGATGAAGCCAGCAATTTGTTGCATTTTTTCATTACCTGCTGATTGTTTTACAATCCATTGAGCAGAAAAAATTCCATATAAAATTGCCAGTCCACCAGCTGAAATAGATAGCCATAGGGCGATATTGTCTGTCATATTACTCTCCAAGAGTTTTTATAATAATTAACACATTAATTAGGTTAAAAAAGTTTATAAATATAATCGAATACTAGTCTGAAGTATTTAAAAAAACCGCAATCATACCATAAATTTTTTATTTAACAGCTTTCTTACACTAATATTCTTAAGTTTAATTTTTTTTGGTAATCCCTTTTCATATGGAGGATAACTCTCACCCCGAATGAGTGGTTCCAGATAATCCCTGCAAGATTTAGTAATAGCGTAACCGTCTTTTGAGATATATCTTTTTGGCAGCATTTTTTCTTTATTAGCTACTTTTGACAGATCTGTCTTGTCTATTTTCCATCGATAGGGTTTGTTTGAAGTTCTTTTAATAACAGGCATAACTGCATTATTACCTTTTATTGCCATCTCTACGGCAGCCTGACCAACTGCATATGCCTGTTTGACATCTAGTTGAGACGCAATGTGTCTTGCAGATCTTTGTAGATAATCTGCAATAGCATAGTGATATTTCAAATTGAGATTTTTTGAGATCATCTGAGCCAAAATTGGCGCTACCCCACCTAATTGAGCGTGACCAAAGGCATCCTTATTTCCAGTGTCTGATAAGAATGACCCATTTTTGTATCTTGTTCCTTCGCTGGCAACAATGACACAGTAATCATACTTTTTTATGGACTCTTTAACTTTACTTAAGAATCGTTTTTTATCAAACGAAATTTCAGGAAATAAGATTATGTGTGGAGCATCGGCTTTTTCTTTCTTAACAAGACCGGCTGCGGATGCGATCCAGCCAGCATGCCGCCCCATCACTTCAAGGATAAATACTTTAGTAGAGGTTTTAGACATAGAAGCAACATCCAATGCAGCCTCCTGAGTTGATATTGCAATATATTTAGCAACTGAACCAAAACCTGGGCAGTTATCTGTTATTGGAAGATCGTTATCTACTGTTTTTGGAATACCGAGAGATACGATTGGAAAACCCATATCCTTGCTCATGATGGATATCTTATTGGCAGTGTCCATAGAATCATTGCCGCCGTTATAAAAAAAATAACCAATATTATGCGCTTTAAATACCTCGATCAGTCTTTCGTACTCAACTTTATTTTCTTTAATACCTTTTAATTTATATCTTGCTGAGCCAAACACTCCACCAGGCATATATTGAAGATTGTGAATTGTATTTTTTGTTTCTCTATTAGTATCAATCATATCCTCCGTGAGAGCGCCAATTATTCCATTCCTTCCAGCATATACATTCGATATTGCTTGCTTATTTTTCCTAGAAGTTTCAATCACACCACATGCAGTAGCATTTATAACCGCAGTGACTCCACCGGATTGCGCATAAAAAGCATTCATTGCTTTTTTCATAGTTCACTCACCTTGTTTATTTTATCGCAATGAAGAATAACTCAAAGTAAAATTATCGTCATTGGTTTGTTTTTTTATTATATATTATTGCTTGAATATGTAATTGGTTCTAGTTCATTAAAATAATTAATAAAATGAGAAGGATAAGGAAATGAGAATAGTCATGCTCGGCGCTCCAGGATCTGGGAAGGGAACTCAAGCTAAAAAATTGATGCATGACAAAGGGATTTCTCATATATCAACAGGTGATATGCTTCGTTCAGCTGTTGAAGAGGGAACTCAACTTGGATTAGAGGCCAGAGATGTAATGGAATCAGGAAAACTTGTTTCGGATAATTTAATGATTGGCTTAATTAAAGAATGCTTATCATCAAAAGAATTAGAAAATGGTTTTATATTGGATGGATTTCCAAGAACGACCAAACAAGCAATTGATTTAAAAGATTTGTTGGAAGGCATGAATATGCCATTAGACTCAGCGTTATTGATGGATGTGGACTTCGAGATACTGATGAAACGTCTCGTTGGAAGAAGAACATGTTCAGTTACAGGAAAACTCCTAAATATATATCTTTCTAGTCCAGAGGAGTTAGCGGAGTGTGAAAATCTCGGCGGAGAACTAATTAAAAGAGAAGATGACAATGAAGGCACAATAAGAAACAGATTAGATGTCTACAAAGAAAAGACAGAGCCATTAATCAGTTATTACGAAAATGAAAATCTTTTAAAGAGAGTCAATGCTGAAGGCTCAATGGAGGAGGTCTACAAGGGATTATTAGCTGCAATTCAGACAAATGCCTAGTTAATCAGTTCGAGTAATCTTCTACCAAAAATTTCGTATCTCCACCCATGCATAAATCTGACATTTTCTTCCCCAAGAATAAAATTGTTGATTTCTTTTTTTGTGGCGATTAACTCTGGCTCTATACCCAGATTTTTGGAGATAATTTTTACTTTGTTTTGAGCTTCTGAGACATCTCTCTTTTGCTTTTCATTCGCTCTCATTATCCCAGAATCTATTTTTTGTGTGTCACTTATATTCTCCATTATTTTCAGAATCTGAGTTCCATGCTCCTCAATCACATTTTTTGGTATACTTTTTATGTCATTCAGTTCACTTTTTTTCCTAATTCTTTTTTTTATAATTTCGATTATTGTTTTATCCTTGATAATCCATTTTCTAGGGAGGTTTTTCTTCATTGCCTCAAGTTCGCGCCATTCTGAGAATAATTTGAAGGTTCTTTTTTCTTGGCCATGCATTGAATTAGGAGTTTTTAATTTCTTGGACATAGTTTCCTTATTCAATGCGTACAAGCTTTTTGAATTTAATTTCTCAAAATCTTCCTCTGCCCATTTCAATCTGTCCTGTTCTTGGAGTTTCTTGTAAAGTTTTGAATGTATCTCGAGTAAAAATTGAACATCCTCTGCAGCATATTCAATCATTTCATTGGTCAATGGCCTCTTTTCCCAATTGGCTCTTGTATAAGCCTTTTTGAGTTTTTTTCCACAAAGTTTTTCGACAAGTAATTTGTAGCTAATTTGATGAGGATATCCTAGGATACTGGCAGCTATCTGCGTATCAAAAATTTTTTTTGGCAGTATATTCGCAGTATGAAAAAGTATCTCTAGATCTTGTCTCGCAGAATGAAATACACAATATGAACTTGATAAAGACTTCCAAAATTTTTCTAAATTCACTTTAGATAATGTATCGATACAAAATATTGAATCTATTGTTGCAATTTGAACTAAACAGAGTTTTGCAAAATATGTTTTCTCTCTCATGAATTCTGTATCAATCGCCACAGGGTTTTGATTAAAGAGTGCATCACTTACAATGTCTATTGTTCCAGTGTCAATTAATTCAGATGAGATCATTTTTTGAGTTACCTTTATATGGCAGAATTATATTGGTTTATGGTTAAATTGATCTCAAGCACTTAAATATAAAGACAGTTATGGTCAGATTGATACAAAATTTTTTGGACATAATTTTACTGAAAAAAGGTCCAGACATCATTCCATCATCGTGGCTAATATTCTTTTTTTCAACTTTTCTTCTGGCATTATCATCTTTTGGTGTAATTGTTCTGATAGATAATAACATTGATCAAAATCCTGGAGTTAATCTTATTGCTTATGCGGGAGGTCTGATTTTTTATCTTTTTGTAATATATATTTATGGTTACTCAAATCGTGCGCTTCAAACTTTGACTGCTATTATTGCTTGCGGATCTCTTATAACAATTGGATTTGTCTTTGAGTACGTATTCATGGCGCCATTTATTGGTATCAACTTCGCATCATTCATTGCAGGTTTGATTATGTTGTGGTCTATTCCGGTTGAGGGACATATAATTGCTTATGCAATCAATAGAAAGAGATTTTTTGGAATCATAATCTCAATTAGTGCTCTTTTTGTTCAACTTCTCATTCAGTTGCAAATCTCTAATCAAGGCTGATTATGCATATTCATATCTTGGGAATATGTGGAACATTCATGACTGGAATAGCCACCTTAGCTCAATCATTGGGTCATGAAGTAACAGGAAGTGATACAAATTTCTATCCACCAATGTGCAATCATCTTGAAAATATGAGCATCGAAGTAACCAAACATTATCGATCATCTCAATTAAAAAATAAGCCTGACCAGGTTATTGTCGGTAATGTTATGACTCGTGGTCATGAGGTTATTGAGAGTTTGCTTGATAGTAATATACCATTTACATCCGGGCCCCAATGGTTATATGAAAATATACTGAGGGAAAAATATGTCATAGCCGTTACTGGAACTCATGGAAAAACAACAACAACATCTATGTTGTCTTGGATTCTTGAGGATAATAATTATCAACCAAGTTTTCTTATTGGAGGTGCTCCAAGAAATTTTGACTCCTCAGCCAGGCTAACAAACTCTGAATTCTTTGTAATTGAAGGTGATGAATATGACAGCGCATTTTTCGATAAAAGGCCGAAATTTATTCATTACCATCCAAAGATTAGCATAATAAATAATATAGAATTTGATCATGCGGATATTTACAAAAACCTCAAAGAAATTATTTTCCAGTTTCATCAATTAATAAGACTTGTACCAAGCAATGGAAAAATAATTTATAACGGTGATGACAAAAATACAGTTGATTTAATTGATTTTGGACACTGGTGTAATACAGAATCTTATGGATCAAACTCAGATTGTGAATGGAAAGCAGATATTGGAAGTAGAGATAATATTGAGATTTACCATAAAGATTTTGATCACTATAGTTCAGATTGGTTATTGAAAGGCTCATATAATAAGGAGAATGCGCTCAGCGCCATCATGGCAGCAAATACAATAGGCATATCTCCAGATAAATCATTAGATTCACTTAAACGGTTTTCTGGCGTTAAGAGAAGATTCGAGTTACTTGGAAACTTTAATGGCCTGGTTATATTTGATGATTTTGCGCACCATCCTACCTCAATAAAGAAAACACTTGATGATATTGCTGAGCTCTACCCAGATAAGAATGTCTCTGTATCAGTAGAGATGTGTTCTAATACGATGAGACAAGGCATTCATAATGATCATTTATTGGGATATTTGAAGTCTCTAGACCATGTGACTTTTCTTTCATCTAATTCGATTGCTGCTCAATTAAGGAGTCATGCTGATTTCAATGATGAGATAATGCATGTTTTTGACTCACCTGATGATTTAACATCACATTTATTCTCTATGTTTAACTCGGATGTTGTGCATGTATTTTTGAGTAATGGTGATTTTATGGGAGCTAAAGAAACTGTGATGTCCAGATTGAGAAAAGAATAAATTTTTTAAATACTTTTTTTTGCTATCTTTTTAAAGACTTTTTCGACCGCGGAAAGAGTAGAATCAATTTCTACCTCTGTATGCTTTGAAGACATGAAACCAGCTTCAAATGGTGACGGTGCGAAGTAGATATTCTCTTCAAGCATCAAGTGAAAAAATTCTTTGAATAGAGAGATTTCTGAATTAGCAATATCGTTGTAGTTTTTTATTGGACCATTTTTTGTGAAGGAAAACCCAAACATACCTCCCTCATAAACTACCTCAAAGGGTATATTGTTTTTACTTGCAATTTTTTTCATTTCCAACATGAGTTTTTCTGACTGAAGATGCAATTTCTCGAAGAAACTGGGTTTTTCAATATGCTTTAAAGTTGTATACCCTGCATTCATAGCAATTGGATTTCCAGATAATGTTCCTGCTTGATAAACCGGTCCTTCTGGTGAAAGATGAGACATTATTTTGTCTTTTCCGCCAAATGCGGCTGCAGGCAATCCTCCTCCAATAATTTTCCCAAGTGCCGTGATATCAGGCTCAATGTTATAGATTGATTGTGCTCCTCCTTTTGCAACCCTAAATCCTGTCATCACCTCATCAAAAATTAATAGTGACCCGTGTCGTTTGCTAATATCTTGCAAATCCTCAAGAAAGCCTGGAATTGGTTTAATCATATTCATATTTCCAGCAATTGGCTCAACAATAGTACATGCGATTTGATCTCCATAGGATTCATAGATTTTTTTTAGAGCATCACAATCATTAAAAGGAATAATTAATGTGTTTTTTGCTAAAGATTTTGGTATCCCGGGAGAACTTGGTGCTCCGTGGGTTAGGGCTCCTGAGCCAGCCTTAATAAGAAGGGAGTCAACATGCCCATGATAGCAGCCTTCAAATTTAACAATGAGATCTCTTCCCGTATAGCCTCGAGCTAACCTAATTGCACTCATAGTTGCTTCAGTGCCCGTGCTCACCATTCTTAATTTCTCGATAGAAGGGATAAAATCTTTTACTTTCTTTGCTAGTTTTGTCTCTATTGTTGTTGGAGCCCCAAAGCTTAATCCATTTTCAATCGCTTTTTTTATAGAGCTAAGAACTGGAGGAAAAGAATGTCCAAGAATCATTGGGCCCCATGATCCAACATAATCAATCAGTTCACGACCATTCTCAGTTCTTATATAAGCACCTTTGGCAGACTTAAAGAAAAGGGGCTCACCTCCTACTCCAGAAAACGATCTGGCAGGAGAATTTACACCGCCAGCTATTACTTTTTTTGCTTCAGAAAATAGATTCATTGACTTATCTTTTTTAATAGAATTTATAACAGTTATTTATCATCTAGCCATACAACTTCTGTTTTAATAGTGCCGTCTTCAAATAATTCAATCCTTCTGTATGCAGGAGGACGCGTATCCATTTTGAAGTTTTTTTCTTTTGGCATGAATTGTCTGCAAGTCGATGGAGTTCCATATATTCTAATATTGTTCTGATTTATATAATAATTCTGATGAATGTGCCCAAAAAAAATTCCTTTTATGTGATCATATTCTTTGATTATTCTAAAAAAATCATTTTTATTTTTTAACCCAATTTTATCGATCCAATCGCTATCGATTTTGACTGGTTGATGATGTAAGCAAATTATTACATTTTTTGATGTATTTTCCTGAAGGAGATACTGCATTTTTTCCAGTTCACCAGTGCTTAAAATGCCCTCAGGTGATGATTTAACAGTGCTGTCTAGACCAATTAGGATCCAATTTTTAATGATTAGCAATCTATCACTAAATTCAGTTGGCAAATGTTTTATTAAATTCTTTCTATCATCATGATTACCAGGAATACACAAAGCCGGTAATCTTAGCTCCTTAATCTTTTTATATACTCTATCGTATGTTATTTTTGCCCCATCATTAGATATGTCCCCAGTAGCAATTAACGCATCTGGTTTCCATTCAGAAGTACCAATATGCTCAATGACTTGATTGAAAGTTTGATTAGGATTCTTTTCTCTAAAAAGGCTATTTTTACAGCTTAATAGGTGCATATCTGTGATATGCACTATATTTACTGTTTTTTTGCTCACTTGCAGTTCCTACCTGCCGGGCTTAAATTCCATTCAGGCAAGTCAAGTTATTAGTAGCGATAATATTCTGGTTTAAATGGACCTTCTTCTTCGACTCCAATGTAGTCAGCCTGCTCTTTTGTAAGTTTTGTCATAACACCACCAAAACCCTCAACCATATATTTTGCTACTTCCTCGTCTAGATGCTTCGGTAATATTTCTACCTTGAGCAACTCTTTTTGAGTTTCAGCATCTTTGGATGCAAACTCACGTTTGTAGAGTTCGATTTGAGCAAGAACTTGGTTCGCGAAAGATCCATCCATTATTCTGCTGGGATGTCCTGTCGCATTACCTAGGTTAACAAGACGACCTTCAGCTAACAAAAGAAGATGATCATTTTTGTCTTCGCTGCGATAGATTTTGTGAACCTGTTCTTTAATTTCTTCCCATTGCCAATTTTCTCTCATGTAATTCGTATCAATTTCATTGTCGAAGTGACCTATATTGCAAACAACAGAACCGCTTTTGAGGGCATCTAATACTTTTGAGTTACATACATTATAGTTGCCAGTGCTGGTTACTAGCATATCTGTATTGGCCAATAATTCCTTATTTGCCCCACTCGATACTTCACCATTCTCATATATTGAGACAACCTCGAAACCATCAAGACAGGCTTGCATCGCACAAATTGGATCAATTTCAGTTATTTTTACTATCATACCCTCTTGACGAAGAGATTGTGCTGATCCTTTTCCTACGTCACCATAACCTACTACCACAGCTCTTTTACCGGATAGAAGGTGGTCAGTGGCTCGCTTTACGGCATCATTTAAGCTGTGACGGCAACCATACTTATTATCGCATTTTGATTTTGTTACCGAATCATTTACATTTATAGCGGGTATTTTAAGTTCGCCAGCTTCGAGCATCTCATAGAGTCTATGCACGCCAGTTGTAGTCTCTTCAGTCACACCGTGGACTGATTTTAATACTTCTGGATACTTCTTATGTAATAATGCGGTTAAATCTCCACCGTCATCAAGTATCATGTTTGCATCCCACGGAGAGCCATTCTTGTTAACCTGTTGTTCCAGACACCATTCATATTCTTCTTCTGTTTCACCTTTCCAGGCAAAGACAGGCGTGCCGTTAGCAGCAATTGCTGCAGCAGCATGATCTTGGGTAGAGAATATATTACAAGACGTCCATCTCACCTCAGCGCCCAATGACTCCAGAGTTTCAATTAAGACTGCAGTCTGAATCGTCATATGAATACAACCTAATATTTTGGCTCCAGCAAGTGGTTGCTCTAAGCGATATTTTTCACGAAGAGCAATCAGTGCCGGCATCTCTGATTCAGCGATTGTAATCTCTTTTCTACCCCAATCAGCAAGACTGATATCAGCAACTTTAAAGTCATTTTCTTTTTTCGATATGTCGATGGCATGGTTCGCCATATTATTCTCCTGTTTAAATATTTAAGCGCAAAGTACTATTTAGTGATTATTTAATCATTTTAAAGAGTATGTATAAATTATTTTTTTAACTTTTCAGCTCTATCAGTTTTTTCCCAACTGAGTTCAATGTCAGTTCTTCCAAAATGACCGTAGGCAGCTGTTTGTTGATAAATTGGACGTTTCAAATCCAGCATTTCGATAATACTTTTGGGTCTCAAGTCAAACTCTTCTTCAACTAATTTGACAATAACTTCTTTTGCAACTTTTTCGCTGTTGAATGTTTCCAAGAAGATTGAAGTTGGTTTTGCAACACCAATCGCATAGGATACTTGAATTTCACAAAAATCAGCTAAACCTGCTGCAACTATATTCTTTGCAACATATCTGGATGCATAAGCTGCAGACCTATCAACTTTGGACGGGTCTTTTCCAGAAAAGGCGCCACCTCCATGTCTCGCCATTCCTCCATAAGTATCTACAATAATTTTCCTTCCGGTGAGTCCGCAATCTCCTACAGGACCTCCTATAACGAATTTCCCTGTAGGATTTATGAAAATATCCGTTTTATTTGTCAGCCATTCTGAAGGAACAATTGGACGAATGATTTTTTCCATAACTTGCGATTCTATTTCGCTATGAGTTACATCGTCATCATGTTGGGTAGACAAAACAACCGCAGACAGTCCTTCAATTTTTCTTCCGTCATCAGAATAAATAACACTGACCTGACTCTTTGCATCTGGTCTTAACCAGGATATTTCACCACTTTTCATTACGTCCGCCTGTTGCTTAACAAGTCGATGAGATAAGTCTATGGGTAAAGGCATGAGTGATTCTGTTTCTGTGCACGCGTAACCAAACATGAGACCTTGGTCACCAGCTCCTTGTTCTAGATCTACACCTTCACCTTCCGTTACACCTTGGGATATATCAGGTGATTGTTCAGAAATTAGATTTGTAAACTCACAATTGTCTCCATTGAATCCATATTCATCTGAATCATATCCGATATCTTTAATTGTTTTTCTGACAACAGGCTCTAGATCAGGGCTTCCCTTAGAAGTGATCTCACCGGCAATAAAAACCATGTTGTTCTTTATCATGGTCTCGCATGCAACTCTGCTGTCAGGGTCTTCAGCAAGATAAGCGTCCAAGACAGCGTCAGATATTTGATCGCAGACTTTATCAGGATGACCTGCAGAAACAGATTCTGATGTAAAAAGATAAGTATTACTCATAGCTACCTCAATTAATTTTCATTGTTTGAATTTTCTATCGTGAATTATTCTATAAAACAATCTATACTCTCATTTCGCAAATAATGATTTTCTGATAAAAATTATTCTTGCGACGTTCACCCTAAATAAGGAAAATGAATACATAAATTATTCACAATCCCTAATATTAAATTACGAGTCGAGCAATTTCCATGATAAACGAGAAAAATATTACTGAAAAGGATAAAAATTCTCGTAAAAAAATGGCAAATGCAATCAGAGCTCTCAGCATGGATGCAGTTCAAAAGGCCAATTCTGGTCATCCCGGAATGCCGATGGGCATGGCTGACATCGCTGAAGTTCTCTGGAATGATTTCATGCGACATAATCCAAAAAATCCAGAGTGGGCTGACAGAGATCGTTTCGTTCTGTCTAACGGACATGGTTCAATGTTGTTATACAGCCTGCTTCATTTGACAGGATATCCGCTAAGTATAGAGCAAATAAAAAATTTCAGACAATTCAATCAAGTCACCGCAGGTCATCCTGAGAGGGAGCCAGACATCGGTATTGAGACAACTACCGGTCCGCTTGGTCAAGGCATCACGAATGCTATTGGTATGGCAATGGCAGAAAAAATATTAGCTGCCGCATTTAATAAACCAGATTACGAAATAGTTAATCACCGTACCTGGGTTTTTACTGGCGATGGCTGTCTAATGGAAGGTATTTCTCACGAAGCTTGTTCCCTGGCAGGAACTTGGAATCTTGGAAAGCTGATCTGTATTTATGATGATAATGGAATTTCAATCGATGGAGAAATTGACGGATGGTTCAATGATGATACAGCAGCTCGCTTTAAGTCTTATGGTTGGCAGGTAATAGATAAAGTTGATGGGCATGATGCTGACACAATTTCATCGGCAATAGATGAGGCCATAAAGAATACTAATAATCCCACACTGATTTGCTGTAAAACTCAAATTGGTTTTGGCTCACCAAATAAAGCAGGGACTGCAAGCAGTCATGGTGCACCATTAGGTGAAGATGAGATTGAAAAAACAAAAGAAAAGCTTGGCTGGGAGCATGAAGCATTTGAGATCCCCCAAGATATAAGAGAAATGTGGGACGGTTCAAAAAAAGGTGAAAAGCTTGAAAAATTATGGGTAGACTTATTTAATAATTATTCGAAGCAGTACCCTGATCTCGCTGAGGAATTTAAAAGAAGAATAAACAGAAATCTACCAGAAAATTGGGAAGAGATATCAAAAAATGCAATTAATGAAATCAATCATCAAGCCATCGATTTAGCAACAAGACAGTCTTCTCATCTGTCTCTCAATAAGTTGGGAGATTCTTTACCAGAGATGATAGGTGGCTCTGCAGATCTTACCGGATCAAATCTTACTAAGCATGATACCTCAGTCGTAATAGATGAGACTAACTCGGACGGCAACTACATATATTATGGTGTTAGAGAATTTGGAATGGCAGCAATTGGTAATGGAATGATATTGCATGGCGGAGTAATTCCTTATTCAGGAACATTTCTAACATTTTCTGATTATTCACGAAATGCTCTCAGAATGGCGGCGCTTATGGAGATACAAAACATTTTTGTATTCACACATGACTCTATTGGTTTGGGTGAAGACGGTCCAACACATCAACCAATAGAACATGTTAGCAGCTTGAGAATTATGCCCAATATGAATGTTTGGAGACCTTGCGATGCAGTTGAAACTATAACATCGTGGTGTGATGCCATAGAAAATCAAAGTGGACCAACAAGCTTAATTCTCACTCGTCAAAAACTTCATCATCAAGTGAGAACAGAGGAACAAGTTCGGTTAATAAAGAAAGGCGGATACATTCTCAAAGACAGTAAAGATACTCCAGAGATTATTCTTATAGCCACTGGTTCAGAAGTATCAGTTGCAATGGAGTCAGCAAAAATACTTGAAGCCGATGGAATTGATGTCAGAGTTGTTTCAATGCCATGCAACAATATATTTAATAAACAGCCAGACAGTTATAGATCAGCTGTGTTGTCAGAATCAGTAAAATCTAGATTAGCAATAGAGGCGGGCATTACAAATTTTTGGTGGCAATATGTTGGATCATTCGGAGACGTAATCGGAATAGATGAATTTGGGTTGTCGGCTCCTGCAAATGAGTTATTTGAATATTTTGGGTTCACAGTAAAGAACATTACAGAAAGAGCGAGATCACTCATTGAAAAAAACAGTTAATCATAATTTTTTGAATGATGATAAATTAGGTATCAGGAGATACAAATGACCGTTAGAGTTGCAGTGAATGGTTTTGGACGAATTGGCAGAAATGTTGTTAGAGCATTGTATGAATCCTCAAAAAGAGCAGAGATGGAAATTGTTGCCATCAATGGTAGGGGATCGCCAGAGCAAATAACACATCTTTTCAAATATGATAGTGCGCATGGAAAGTTCCCTCATAAAGTCCATTGCGATGGAGAATCATTGGTCATCGATGATATAGATAAAATTAAATTTATCTATGATCGAGATCCGACTAAGCTCCCATGGAATGATCTCGATATTGACGTTGTTTTGGAATGTACAGGTGCATTTAGAGATCACGAAACTGCATCAAAACACCTTGATGCAGGAGCACGTAAAGTATTAATTTCTGCACCGGGCAAGAATATGGATGCCACGATAGTTTATGGAGTGAACCACAACATTCTCAGTGATGAGCATAAAATTGTGTCAAATGCATCATGTACAACAAATTGTCTTGCTCCTCTTGTGAGCCCACTTCACACAACTATTGGTGTAAAACATGGCTCCATGACTACAATTCATTCATACACCAATGATCAAGTATTAACCGATGCTTTTCACAATGATCCTCGGCGAGCAAGATCAGCCACCATGTCACAGGTCCCCACCAAAACAGGAGCAGCAAAGGGCCTTGGTCAAGTTATCCCAGAGCTTGATGGAAGACTGGATGGCTTTGCTATGCGTGTGCCCACTATGAACGTATCTGCCGTAGATTTAAGTTTTGTCCCTGAAAGAGAAACTTCAGAAGAGGAAATAAATCAAATTATGCTTGATGCAAGTCTTGGTGAGCTAAAAGGTGTGCTTGATTACTGCGAGGAGCCTCTGGTTTCTATTGATTTTAATCATAATCCAGCATCAGCAATTTATGATTCAACACTGACAAAAGTTATGCAAGGCACATTTGTTAAGGTTATCGCTTGGTATGACAATGAGTGGGGATTCTCTCAACGGATGTTAGATACGGCTTTGGCAATGACCGGCAAGAGATAATACTCTCATTTAATCGGATGAAATGCGTGCACCAAAATGATCGCATAATAAAAATGAGTGAGTTGAAACTCACTAAAAAAAAGCTACTCATAAGAGTGGATTTAAATGTACCTCTATCTGAGGGAAAAATTTCAAGTGACAAAAGAATAAGAGCGATATTACCCACACTCAAAATAGGGATAGAGAATAAATGCTCTATTATTCTTATCTCTCACATGGGTAGACCAAAAGAAGGGCAGTTTGATAAACAATATTCTCTCAAACCAGTCGCTGAATATATCACCCAACTCATACAAAAAGAGGTCCGCTTTATTTCAGAATGGTCAGATGGTTTTGACCTCATTGAGGGTGAAATAGTTCTACTTGAAAATATTAGATTTTCAGAAGGTGAAAAAGACAATAGTGAAAATCTGAGTAAAAAATTAGCAGATCTTTGCGACATATTTGTGATGGATGCATTTGGCTCTGCTCACAGAAAGCATGCTAGCACTTATGGAGTGATTGAATTTTCTGAGACAGCTTGTGCTGGACCACTTATGGGGAAGGAGATTGATTCAATTAATCAAATATACACAGATTCGAAAAGCCCGATTATAGCGATTGTTGGAGGATCAAAAATATCGACTAAATTAGAATTAATAAAATCACTCTCAGATTTTGTTGATTATTTAATTTTAGGTGGCGGTATTGCGAATACGATTTTAAAAGCGCAGGGAAAGGAAGTTGGAAGATCGCTTTATGAAGAATCTATGCTAGGCACCGCTAAAAATATGATTGAGGCAAATTCGGAATGTCAGATCATGGAAATATCAGATGTAGTAGTGGCGAAAGGAATCAATGACAGTAGTATGTCAGAAGTTAAAGATATAAATTCCGTCTCGAATGATGATTTGATACTAGATATTGGGCCAAAAACATCCGATGTATACGAAGAAACTATAAAAAAATCATCAACAGTAATTTGGAATGGTCCTGTTGGTGTATTCGAGATTGATCAATTCAGTAGTGGAACCGAGGGAATCGCGCAGGCAATTTCGCAATGTGGCGGTTACTCTATTGCTGGCGGCGGAGACACTGTTTCCGCGATAGAGAAATTTGGATTGACTGATGGAATTTCTTATATATCTACTGGTGGAGGGGCTTTTCTTGAATTCATCTGCGATAAAACACTTCCCTCATTGGAAGCTCTGAAAAATCATGCTAAAAACCTTGAAAAAGGACCATGAATAGCTAAAGTTAGTCCTCTGTTCTGCACGTTGACAAACATAATATTGTTGTCCGGAGAGAAGCAGATGCCACAGAGCTCAGAATCAGAGTATGCATTATCTGCAAGAATATACTGTGTGCCATTAGGTCTGATTCCAATTAGACCACAATAATTAAAGGTGTCCTCACATATTATCAAATCACCCCAGGGACTCATTATTATATTATCTGCATGATGCAATAAGCTTTTTGAATTTGACTCTGCCAGAAGTTTGATGTGTCCAGCTGCACCTTGAGAATTTTCAGATAACTCTCGATTTATTCTGTATTCGAAGACTTGGCCCATTCTCTCAAAACCACCAATCGTGGCTGTTAAGAATACACTGTTATCGGCATAACAAATGCCCTCACCTCGAGCGAATCGAGCAGCACCCTTCTCATATCCTCCTAACCTGAGATCATTCTTGTCTGGATCGATGTTATCTAGATTTATCCATTTGGCCTCATACCATTCACCCACCTTGACACTCTCTTTGTCCCAATTTCGAGTATCCATTGAAGATTTTTTACTGAAGGATAACGCTTGTAAAATTCCTCCATTTTGAAGTTTATTTTTCTCATTTGGCAAAAATCTATACAGCAAACTTCGATGTTTATCTTCGGTAAGGTAAATAGCGCCAGATACTGGGTCAACTGCAGCTGCTTCGTGTTCAAATCTCCCCATTGCTATGATTGGTTCTGGTTTGACGGGTTGTTTTGATTGCGCGTTCACTTCAAATATGTAGCCATGCCGTTTTTCTCTCTTAACAACTTTTTTTCTTTCAAAACTGGTTCCAGGATCAGTAAAACATTCCTCACAACTTAACCATGAGCCCCAGGGTGTTGCACCTCCAGCACAATTATATTCTGTGCCGATTAAACTCATATGCTGTCTAATTTTTCTCTTAGCTATTGGATCATATTCTATTGTAGTTGTTCCACCTGTTCCTGGAGTGATCCCTTCTCCAGCGTCATAAATTAAATTTTTATCAACACTATTGAGAAGAGAGTTGTTTTTGTCAAAAGCACTATAATGAAAATTAGCAGGATGATTTTCATGGTTACAGACAATATTAATATTGCCATTTTCGTTTTGAAATGCTGCCATACCATCAGCTTGTCCTGGTGTAAGCAAACCATCATCCATGAGACTGTGTTGTTCAGAGATTATTGTGTAACTGAAACCCTTTGGTAGATCAAGAATCTTTCTGGGATCAGCCCTTAATTCTCCAAATGGAGAATTTTGGGTGCTAACAGTACCTGATGCATTTAACATCATCCCACTGAGAAAAGCACTCTGAATGAATTGCCTTCTTTGCATTTTACTTTGACGTTTAGAGTTTCGCGATAACTAATTTTGACATCATTTTATCAATATAAACAGCATAAATTCATTTAAATGATATTCATTTTTTTAGACTTTTTTAAAGTTTTTTTCTTAATGAATATGTAGTTTTTATTATTGGATATCATTAGAATTAGTGCTGTTTAATCAAATAGTGAAAATCAATGGATAATTTCAAAGGAACTAAATCGTATGTAGCGACCGAAGACCTCAGAATTTCAGTCAATGCTGCTATAAAACTTGAGAGGCCAATACTAGTTAAGGGAGAGCCTGGAACCGGTAAAACACAACTCGCAATAGAGATTGCTGAAGCACTTGGGAAGCCCCTATTTGAGTGGCACATTAAATCCACAACAAAAGCTGATCAAGGTCTTTATGAATATGATGCTGTTTCAAGATTGAGAGATTCACAACTTGGTGATGAGCGAGTTAACGATATTTCAAATTATATTGTTCGAGGAAAAGTTTGGGATGCATTTGATTCAGAAAAAAAACCAGTATTACTGATCGATGAAATCGACAAAGCAGATATTGAATTCCCTAATGATCTTCTCAGGGAATTGGATCGAATGGAGTTTTATGTTCATGAGACCAAAGAATTAGTAACAGCAAAAAATCGTCCAATTATCATTATTACAAGCAATAATGAAAAAGAATTGCCAGACGCTTTCTTGAGGAGATGTTTCTTTCACTATATAAGATTTCCAGACATGAATACGATGAAAGAGATTGTTGATGTGCATTATCCAAAAATTAAAAAAATGCTGCTCAAGGAAGCTTTAGACACATTCTACAGAATAAGAGATATTCAGGGTATAAAGAAGAAGCCGTCAACATCCGAGCTTTTAGATTGGATAAAATTATTGTTGGCTGAAGATGTTCCTCCTGAAGCCCTCAGAAATACGAATAAGAAAGATTCAATTCCTCCATTTTATGGGGCATTGATCAAAAATGAGCAAGATGTTCATCTCTTTGAACAATTAATATTTATGGAATCAAGAAATCGCTAGAGCATGCTAATCAAATTCTTTTTTATGCTACGCTCCGGTGGACTCAATACATCTATTACTGAGTTACTTCATCTGCTTGAGGCAATGGAATATGGAATTGCAAAATTCAGTGTTGAAAATTTTTATTATTTGTCTAGATCAATTCTAGTAAAAGACGAATCTTTGTTTGACCGTTTTGATCAAATATTTACTGCTCATTTTTCAGGAATTGAAAAAATCATTAACGAACTTTTTAAAGATGTTCCTGAAGAATGGCTCAGAAAACAAGCTCAACTGATGTTGACTGAAGAGGAACGTGCGCAAATAGAGAGTATGGGTGGATTTGAAAAACTGATTGAAACTTTAAAGAAAAGATTTGAGGAACAAAAAGATCGACATCAGGGTGGAAGTAAGTGGATTGGAACAGCGGGAACATCACCATACGGAGCATATGGATATAATCCTGAAGGCATTCGTATTGGTCAGCCGGGATCAGTGCACAGACGTGCAGTAAAGGTATGGGATAAGAGAGAGTTTCGTAACCTCGATAATTCTGTAAATATTGGTACAAGAAGCATTAAAATTGCATTGAGGCAGCTCAGAAAATTTGCAAGAGAAGGTATTGCCGATCAGTTAGATATTGATAATACAATCAAGAAAACAGCCAAGAATGCTGGACTGTTGGAACTAGAGATGGTTCCAGAAAAACATAATTCAATTAAGATATTATTGTGTTTAGATGTTGGCGGTTCAATGGATGATCATGTAAGAGTCTGCGAAGAGTTATTCTCAGCTGCTAGCAGTGAGTTTAAAAATCTTGAATATTTTTATTTTCATAATTTTCTTTATGAAAAGTTATGGAAAGATAATAGCAGAAGACATGCGGAGCAAATTCCACTTACTGAAATTATCAATAAGTATGGCCCTGAATATAAATTGATACTAGTCGGTGATGCCACAATGAGTCCTTATGAGATTGCTTATCCTGGTGGCAGTATTGAGCATTGGAATGAAGAACCTGGTTCTGCGTGGCTGAAGAGAATGCTTGATCATTTTAAAAATGCTGTGTGGATAAATCCCGAAGCAAAAAAACACTGGAATTTTACTCCATCTATTAAATTGACTCATGAACTAATGGAAGGAAGAATGTATCCGCTAACCTTGGATGGACTATCTGAAGCGATAAAAAATCTACATTAACCTCTATCTATTTCTATAGAAGAAATATTGCTCCAAGACCCAAGAACGCCATGTATCCAATCACATCAGTTATCGTTGTGAGCACTACACCACCAGCAAGAGCAGGATCAATATTAAATCTTTTTAAAGTTATAGGTATAAAGAAACCAGCTAAAGCAGCGACAATCAGATTTATTGTCATAGCACCCGCAATCACTGTTCCTATAAGAGCATCTTTAAACCATAAGTAAGTTAGTCCCCCAACGACAACTGCCCATAGAATGCCATTTATTATACCTACTAGGATTTCCTTTTTAAGAATACCTGATAAATTTGATTTATCTATGTGGCCCAAAGCAAGAGCTCTTGTCATTATTGTAAGAGACTGTGTACCTGCGACACCTCCCATACTTGGTACAATAGGCATTAGAATTGCTAGAAGAACAATTTTATCAAGCGTAGTTTCAAAAATATCAACAACAGATGCAGCTATAAATGCAGTTATTAGATTTACCCCTAACCAGAGGGCTCTCCTTTTTGCACTTTTTGTTGCTGGTGAGAACATATCCTCCTCTTCATCAAGACCAGCAGCACTCATCAATGAATGTTCGGCTTCATCCCTAATTACATCAACAACATCATCTACAGTAATTCTTCCTAATAATTTATTCTCATTATCAATAACAGGTGCAGAGACTAGATCTCTATTTTCAAATTCCCAAACAACATTCTCAGAAGGAGCATCTACAGAAATAGGAAAAATTTTCTTCGAAATTATTTCGGAAACTGGGGTTTGAGGATCCTCTGTTAATATTCTCGATAAAAGCAATGTTCCTCGATATTCATTTTTCCTATTTACAACAAATATTGAATCGGTATCTCTGGGTATTGCTTTCTGATTTCTCAGATATCTTAATGTTACTTCGACTGTTACATCTGGTCTCACAGTGAGTATATCTGTATTCATAAGGCCACCAGCACTGTCCTCATCATAAGCGAGAACTTTTTCTAACCTTTCACGATCTTGGTGACCCATAGATTTAATTACTTCCTGCATTAGTGTTTCTGGGAGATCAGCCACCAGATCAGCGAGGTCATCTAAAGCCATACCATCAATAGCAGTAATTAGTTCATCGGTATCCATTTTTTCAATCAGGCCATCGCGGACTTCATCTGAAACTTCAACCAAAACTTCACCTTCAATATTTTTGTCAATCATCTCCCAAATCAGAGCTCTTTCATTTAATGGCAAGGACTCGATTAGACGAGCAAGTTCTGATGGATGAAGATTATTCAGTAGATTCTGAGAAGCAATAATTTTCCCATTTATGAGTTGGTTTTTTAGTTTGTGTAAAGATGACATGTAATTTCACCTTTTTTAGAGCTTAAAATCCTGTCCCAGATAAACTTCTTTAACTCGGCTATTAGAAAGGATTTTCTCAGGTGAGCCTGAGGCAATAAGATCTCCTTCATTTAGGATGTAGGCGCGCTCACATATACCCAGTGTTTCCCTTACATTATGATCTGTAATAAGAACTCCAATATTTTGGTCTTTAAGATGTTTAATTATTCTTTGAATATCATGAACGGAAATAGGATCCACACCAGCAAAGGGCTCATCTAATAAAATGAATGTAGGTTTTGCAGCGAGCGCTCTTGCAATTTCTACTCTTCTCCTCTCGCCTCCAGAAAGACTTATACCGAGAGAATTTCTTACATGATCAATGTGTAACTCCTCAAGAAGGTGATTAAGCCTTTGTTCTCTTTCAGAATGATTCAAATCTTTTTGGTACTCGAGTATAGCTAAAATGTTATCTTCAACTGTGAGTTTGCGAAAAATAGAAGCTTCCTGAGGCAGGTAACCCAGACCAAGATTTGCCCGCTGATGCATACTTAGATCGGTTATATCTCTATCATCCAAAAAAACTGAACCATTATCAGATGTTATTAAACCGACGATTATGTAGAATGCCGTCGTTTTGCCAGCACCATTTGGTCCAAGCAGACCCACTACTTCTCCACTATTAATTTCGAATGAAATACCCTTTACCACATCAAGCATTTTATAACTTTTTCTGATGTTAGTAGCTTTGAGTATGCTCATTCTTATATCTCATTTTATTTTTCTTGTTCAGAATTTATGGTCATTCTGTCTTTGTTAATATTTGGTGTATACGTAATTTTTACTTTCGAATCATCTTTACTGTCTGATTGGGCTTGAATAGATTGATCTTTTATATTGTATACCAGATACTCACTCGAAATCTGATTTCCTCCCTCTCGGATAGATACATTGCCAGAGAAATCGATAAGCGATTTCTGAAAGTCATAGTCTATCCTATTTGCAATGGCTGATGTTCTTGTAACCTTATCTTCCCTATCAATGAGAAGCTTTGCTGGACTGCCCTGAATTCTTGCAATTTTTATTTGATGACCTTCAAATTCTAGATGAGCAAAATCTGATTCGATTCTTCCATTTTCGAGTGTAATTCGAATATTACCCTCAAATCTCCAAGTACTATTTTCAAAATCTAGTTTACTCGCTTCACCACGATCCGCATAAATACTTATCCCTCCCTGGCTTAGATTGAGTTTTGTGAACGTTAGCACTGATTCATCAGCAAGATATCCTGTGGATTCTGCATCGATATTTATGGGAAGTTCAGCTGAGTTAATTTGCGCGTTGACGGCAGTTGTATCATATAGGAGAAATATAAATACGCTTGCTATTAAATTAATTGACTTTTTAAAGTTATTCTTCTTTTTGACCATGATTTTTATTGGATTGCTTACTTAGTTGATACGATATTTTTTTTAAAAAATGATCCATTTATTTCGGAAATTAATTCTAATTTATTTTCATTTAGAATTGCCAGCATTCCTTTCGCAGACAAGATATTGTTGTCTATTGTTATATCAACTTTTTTATCTGTTTTGACTGAATGAGTCCTGGGATCAATTTGAAGCTGATCTGTTTTTATAACTGAAGACTCTGACATCTCATTCATGTCTGATGCACTCACATTTCCCTCAAGGATAAAATACTCGTCTGATTTATTTTTAGTAGCTGAATCTGATTTCAATACCCACCTTATTTTTGATTGAGGCGAATAAGATATTGTCACATCATAAAATTTTATTACCTCACTGGATTCTTGTTCGACATAATCGGCATCCAGAGTGAAGAGATGCATTCCGGAACCATCAGTATTTATGATTTTAGTTGATTTCGAATAAAACCTGTTCTCTGCTTCTCGAACCATTTCTGTTGTAACGGGATTTTTAGATTCTATTTTTTCTTTAATTAGCCAAGTGCCTATTGCGATTAAAGCAATTGAAAAAAGCTTTAGATTGTGTTTCAAGTTTATTTTCATTATTTATCTTTTGCATTGATAATAAGATCTGAAATCTCTCTAATAGCGCCATTTCCACCACCTTTATGTGTAGTGTAAAAAGCAGATTTTTTTATTTCATCTCTTGCATTAGAGACAACAATTGGAAATCCAACAATATCTAATACATCTCTATCAGAAATATCATCACCAACGTATGCACATTCAGTTAGTTTAATTTGATAATCTTTTATCTTTTTTAAGAAGATCTCTTTTTTTTCTCTGTAACCAAGGAAATAATCGTTCACACCAAGCTCAATCATCCTTTTTTCTGCTGCCTTTGATTTTCTTCCGCTTATTACCAGTATCTTTATTCCAATTTCTAGAAGCTGCCTGATACCCTGGCCATCTTGTGTATGAAATGCTTTTGATTCCTCTCCATTTTCATTGATATAAATCTTTCCATCGGTAAAAACACCATCGACATCAAAGCCGATTAACTTTATTTTTTTTAATTTGTCTTTCATGTCAAACAGACCTCACGATACCCGTTTGAAGTAAATCATGAATATTAAGGACTCCAATCAGCTTATCGTTTTTATCAATGATAATAAGTTGTGTTATTTTATGTTTTTTTAAGAGTCTCATTGCATCAATTGCAAGCATATCTTGATCGCAGTGAATAAATTTTTTATTCATTACTTCTTTCATTTTTGTTTTATGAATATCTACTTTTTTGTCAAATGTTCGTCGAAGATCACCATCTGTATATATTCCCATTACAGTATTAATCTCATCCACAATCACTATCACACCAAGACTTTTTTCTGACATTACAACTACACCATCGCTAAGCAATTGATCAGGTCCTATTTTTGGCATCCGATCTCTTTGGTGCATAATGTCTCCAACTGTGAGAATTAGACGTTTACCCAAGGATCCACTTGGATGAGATATTGCAAAATCTTCGGACGAGAAATTACGCGATTCAATCAACGCTGCAGCTAAAGCGTCTCCAATAGATAATGTTGCTGTCGTACTAGCGGTTGGAGCTAGGTTAAGAGGGCAAGCCTCTCTGTCAATATTAATATGGATATGAATATCAGAGGCTTTTGCAAGAGTAGAATTTTCGTTGCCTGTTATAGAAATAACATCAATATTTATTTTTTTTATTGATGGCAATAGGTCAAGAATTTCTTTTGTTTCACCTGAAAATGATATTGCGAGAATGACATCTGTTGCTGAAATCATTCCCAAATCACCATGACTTGCATCAGTAGCATTTATATAAAAAGATGATGTTCCAGTACTTGAAAAAGTTGCAGAAATTTTTCTTGCAATGTGCCCTGATTTACCAACACCAAGAGTAACTAATTTACCTTGGGTTTTTAGTATTAATTCACAAGCGTCACAAAAAGAATGATCTATTGAATTTGCGACGTCTCTGATTGCATCCGATTCAATATACATAACTTCCCTAGCGAGACTGAGAATTTCTTTTTTATCCATTTTTGTTTCTTTCATTCTTTAACAAGGATCATGATTTAATTATTAAGAATAATATATCCCATGTAAGCCAAAAAAGTTAATAATAGTAGAAAACCTTCAGTCTTTGAGATGACATCATTTTTTCTAAATGTTATAAAAAAGATGACTAATGTGAGGGATAACATCAACATGAGATGTATATTAAAAATATCTTCTTGAAGATAAGCTGGGCTTATTGCTGTTCCTAGCCCAATCACAGCCAATAAGTTAAAAATATTAGAGCCAATAATATTTCCTACAGCCAATCCATGCTGACCCTTCAATGCGCTTGTAATAGAAACACTGAGCTCCGGAAGGCTGGTTCCAATAGCAATTATCGTTATCCCAATGATGGCCTCAGATATTTTTAGAGATTGAGCTATATCTACTGCATATATAACCACCACATCAGCACCATAAAACAAAAGAAATAGGCCTATTAAGAGACAAAATATTGAATCAGAAACAGATAAAATAGATTGGGAAACTAAAGACTGATCACTTCTATATTTGTCATCAATATCAGCTTTATTTGCCATATCAATACTGTATTTTACTAACCATAACATAGTCAGAAAAAATCCAAATAATATAACAACACCTTCAATCCGAGAAATAACGTTGTCAAAAAATGGAATCATCATTAAAAATGAAATTATAAGAAGATTTCTGACCAATTTTTTTAAGACCGAAGACTTCATTGGAACAGACCTAACAATTGCCATGGATCCTAAGACCAGTGCAATGTTTGCTGTATTAGATCCGATTGCATTACCAATAGCCAGATCTGATTCATCATTCATTGCAGCAACGAAAGAAACCAATATCTCTGGTGCAGATGTTGCAAATGCAACAACGGTTAACCCGATAACGATAAGAGGGATTCTTGCTATTCTTGCTAGAGAAGTTGCGCCATCAACAAAAAAGTCAGATCCCTTTATTAATATAAATATACCAATTGATAATAAAAAAAGAGATGTGATCATGAAATCTTGTATTATTGTTTTATAAGTATGTCAAATTTAACTCTCAGATCACTTATGATAACAAGATAAGAAATTATTTGTTTTTAATTAGAAAATTTTTTTTGTAAACAGCCGTTTAAAAATAAGGACAATTTAACAATGAATAGCACTGAAATAACTGATGCCTTAAGGAAAAATTTAAAGGACAGTATTATTGAAGTAAACAGCCCAGATAATACACATTTTGAGGCGCTGATAGTGAGTGATCAATTCATAGATAGAACTAGACTAAAAAGACATCAGATAATTTATGAGTGTTTAGGAGATGCTGTAGGAAATGAAATTCACGCGCTTTCCATTAGAGCATACACAAAAGAGGAGTGGGATAAGCATAATCTATGCAAAAGCTAAAAATTAGTGGAGGCAGAAAATTAGTCGGCGAAATAAATATATCTGGAGCAAAAAATGCAGCTTTGCCAATATTGGCTGCAAGCCTCCTTTCTGAAAGAAATATTTCTTTAAATAACGTTCCTCAATTGAATGATATAGCCACTATGATTACTCTCCTGCAGAGTATGGGAGTGGAAGTGATTTTCGATGATAGAATGCAGCTGAATTTGAACGCTCAAAATGTAAATAAATTGATTGCTCCTTACGATCTTGTGAAGACAATGAGGGCATCAATATTAGTTCTGGGCCCCTTAGTTTCTCGTTTTGGTGCGGCTGAAGTTTCTCTTCCAGGAGGGTGTGCAATAGGAGCAAGACCAGTAAATCTGCACATCGATGGTCTGAGGGCAATGGGAGCAGAAATTGAGGTTCAAGATGGCTATATCAAAGCATCTGCCACAAAGTTGCAAGGTGTTGATTATTGTTTCAAAGAAATTAGCGTTACTGGAACAGAAAATATCATGATGGCGGCAGTTTTGGCAAATGGAAAGACCACCATTACAAATGCTGCTAAAGAACCAGAGATTGTCGACCTTGCTAATTTTTTAAGAACTATGGGCGCTACCATAAAGGGAGATGGAACTAATACAATAATCATAAACGGGGTGAATAAATTAAATGGAGCAGACTATAAAGTCATGCCAGATAGGATTGAATCTGGCACATATCTGGTTGCCACTGCAATTACTGGTGGAAAAATATTATTGAAAAATACCTCGGAGAATTTACTAGGAAGTGTCTTGTCTAAGCTTATTGAAGCAGGAGCAGAAATTGAAACAGGGACTGATTGGATATCACTAGACATGCAAAGAAGCAACCTTAAGGCAGTTAGTTTTTCTACTTCCCCTTATCCAGGATTCCCAACTGATATGCAGGCTCAATTTTGTGCATTAAACTCTGTTGCTAATGGTAAAGCTGAGATGGTTGAAAATATATTTGAAAATCGATTTCAGCATGTAGTTGAGCTACATAGAATGGGTGCCGATATACAAATTAAAGGAAACATCGCTACCAGTAGAGGCGTTGATCTATTGACAGCAGCTCCTGTTATGGCAACAGATCTGAGGGCTTCTGCAGGTCTTATCATTGCAGCACTTGCAGCAAAAGGTGACACCATCATTGATAGAATCTACCACATCGATAGAGGGTACGAGAGAGTGGAAGAAAAACTCCAGCAATTGGGGGCTTCAGTATCAAGAGAAAACTCTTAAAATAAGATCACTCTTGAAAAATTTTATCTGGCTAAATTTATGTTTCAAAGTGTATAATGTCGCTCAATATCCACTAAAAGTTTTATCATTTTTATTAAAAAATAATCATTAAAATTTACATAAGAATATTCTTTATATGGGCTTGAAAGTCATCAATTTCATCTCAAGATAGAGTCTGATTATCAAATTATTTTTTTGAGGTACAAAAATGTCAGAAACAATAGATCAGAATAAGCGACATTTCCTTGGAATGGCAACTGCTGCAACTGGTTTAGTGGGTGCTGGTTTTGCAGCAGTGCCATTTTTATCCTCATTAAAACCCAGTGCCAGAGCTAGGGCACTTGGCGCTCCAGTTGAGGTACCTCTGGGCTCTCTAGAGCCAGGGGAAATGATTAAAGTAGTTTGGAGAGGAAAACTAGTTTATGTTCTGAGAAGAACTAGTGATATGTTGAAACGCCTCTCTGATGTTACCGATCTTTTGAGAGACCCTGATTCACTTGAGGCTGATATTCAGCCTGATTATACAGTTAATGAACATAGATCTTTGACCCCTGAATATTTAGTGGTAGAGGGATCTTGTACACATTTAGGATGTGCCCCTTTACCTCAATTTGAGGTTACACCTTCATCAGATTGGTTTGGTGGATTTTTTTGCCCATGCCATGGCTCAAAATTTGATCTGTCTGGTCGCGTCTATAAAGGCGTGCCCGCGCCAACAAACTTAAAAGTTCCGCCTTACAGTTTTTCTCAAACAAATGTTATTACCATAGGTATAGATCCAAGTGACACATAATGACTGACAACACAAAAAAAATAGAGAACAATAGTAAACTTTTGGCATGGATTGATGAGAGGTTCCCATACTCTGAAACAATGAAGGAGCATATTACTGAGTACTATGCTTCAAAGAACTTTAACGTTTGGTATGTATTTGGAGTCCTTGCAATGGTTGTGTTGGTTATACAATTATTAACTGGCATTTTCCTTACAATGAATTATAAGCCATCTTCTGAGGAAGCTTTCTCATCAGTTGAATACATAATGCGAGATGTTGAGTGGGGGTGGCTAATTCGTTATATGCATTCAACAGGCGCCTCATTCTTCTTTATAGTTGTCTACCTTCATATGTTTCGTGCAATGTTATATGGATCCTATAAGAAACCAAGAGAATTGATATGGATAATAGGCATGCTTATTTTTCTTGTCTTGATGGCCGAAGCTTTTGCGGGCTACTTGCTTCCATGGGGTCAAATGTCATACTGGGGGGCCCAAGTTATAATTTCAATATTTGGTGCCATACCTTTTTTTGGTGAAGCTCTAGTGGAGATTATCAGAGGTGACTACTCCATATCTGACATTACATTAAACCGTTTTTTTGCATTGCATGTCATCGTTCTGCCATTAGCACTTATCGCACTCATTTTTGTTCACATTGTTGCGCTTCATGAGGTTGGTTCAAACAATCCAGATGGCATAGAGATAAAAGATTATAAAAATGATCAAGGGATACCAATCGATGGAGTAGCCTTTCATCCTTATCATACAAGTAAGGATCTTGTGGCAATCATTGCTTTTTTAATGGTATTTTCATTGGTGGTGTTTTTTGCCCCAGATATGGGCGGATATTTCTTAGAATATGCAAATTTTGAAAAAGCAAATCCCTCCGCTACGCCAGAACATATCGCACCAGTATGGTACTTTACTCCCTATTATGCCATTTTGAGAGCTGTGCCTGATAAGTTAGGAGGAGCTATAGCAATGGGATTATCGGTACTTCTCCCGTTATTTCTTCCTTGGCTTGATAGATCAAAGGTTAAATCAATTCGGTATCGAGGCTGGATCTATAAATTCGCACTTACAACATTTGTAATCAGTTTTATATCATTGGGTGTTCTCGGCGTACTCCCTGCTGATGGAATTTATGTGTCTATGGCCAGATTCTTCAGTATTCTCTATTTTGCCTTTTTCTTGTTGATGCCATATTTTTCTATGATAGACAAAACTAAACCGGTTCCTGATAGGGTTACCTAATTTTTATTATGAAATTAAGATTCTGCATATTAATTAGTGCTATTTTCTTTACTCCGGTTGGTGCAAGTGCAGCCGTGAAAAAACCATTAATGAGCGCAAATAATGACATATACGATATAGAATCTCTTCAAAGAGGTGCCAGAAACTTCATGAATTATTGTTCAGGTTGCCACTCAGCTGAATATATTCGATATGATGTTATAGGTGAAGATCTGGGTATTAGTCAATCTCAACTTAAAGAATATCTTATGTTCAATGCCCAACAAACCTTTGACACTATCAATGCTTCCATGACACCCGAGGATGCTTCTGGATGGTTTGGGCAGGCACCACCAGATCTCTCACTCGCCGCTCGAGCTAAGGGTACAGACTATATTTATACTTTTCTGAAGAGCTTTTACTTGGATAACACCAGTCCAACTGGTGTTGATAATGTGGTTCTCGTTGGAACAAGTATGCCTAATGTTCTCTGGGAGTTACAGGGACATCAGAAATATTTGCAGAATGAAAATGAATTAAAGCTTGAAGTATATATTCCAGGTAAAATGAATGAAGAGGAATTTAATTCATTTCTTAGGGATACATCTAACTTTCTTGAATACATCAGTGAGCCAGTAAAGATAAAACGACAAGCTCTTGGTGTAAAAGTATTATTCTTCCTCGCATTTTTTATGATACTTGCGTACTTCCTCAAGAAAGAAGTTTGGAAAGACATCAAGTGAAGTTAATTCACGCTTTTTATTATAGTAGAGTTAAATTAAATAGAGGATCAATATGTCAGTAATTGCAAATCGAAGATCAATAATGAATCTTTTTTCTGGACCGACCTGTATTCACAGTCATCGAACGCGAATAGTATTAGCAGAAAAAAATATAAATATTGATATAAAAAGTGTCAGAGGCCCTGAACTTCCTGAAGATTTGATCGATGTTAATCCATACCATAATCTTCCAACTTTAATAGATAGGGATCTTGTTCTTTATGATTCTCGAGTGATCATTGAATATTTAGATGAAAGGTTTCCTCATCCACCTCTGATGCCTGTGGACCCCGTGATAAGAGCTCAGTTTAGGATGGCTCTGCATAGAATCGAAAGTGACTGGTACTCCTTGGTAGAAGATTTTTCATCAGAGAATGAGGCAAAACTCGCTACGAAGCCAAAAAAACTTCTCAAGGAAAGTATTCTTTCAGTAATTGATCTCTTTACCGTAAAAGACTATTTTATCAGTGATGATTTTTCTCTTGTTGACTGCACTATTGCTCCCATTCTCTGGCGACTCCCTATTTATGGTATAGACCTTGGTTCAGATTCAGCTTCAATTGAAAAATATATGGATAGAGTATTTGAACGTCCGTCTTTCCAGAACAGTTTAAGTGAATTAGAACAAGAAATTAGCTTATGAACTTCTTGGTCAAATAAAGTTTCATGGAAGAAAATACAACCTCAAAAAAACCTTATTTCATCAGAGCAATGTTTGAGTGGATAAGCGATAACGGTTATACGCCCCATTTATTGATCGATGCTTCCTTCGCAAATATAAATATCCCAAGAAAGTTTGTAGAAAATAAAAGAATTACATTAAATGTAAGTTCTTCTGCAATTAGAAATCTTATTATTGATTCTGACATTATCTCTTTTGATGCGAGATTTGATGGCAAATCTATGAGTGTTCAGTTTCCTTCTGAGGCGGTAATAAATATTTTTGCTAGAGAAACTGGCGAAGGCATGGCTTTTCCGTCTGAATCAGATCTTAAGAAGAAAGGGTTTAATAAAAAAAACATACAGAAAGATAAAGTTTCACATTTGAAATTAGTAGAGTGAAAACTTTGAATAAAAAAGCAGATAGTTTTATCTACTCAGTCACTTCTGTTTTTCCGTCTATGACTTTTGCCCAGGCCAATCTTCTTCGTATTTTATTTTCACTGTCCATATATAATTGACCTGTAGCGCCGTTAAATTCTTTTAAGTAATTATTATTTTGTTTTGCAAGTTTTGATGTCAGAAAGTAAGCATCATATCCCATGGCATTCTGACGGCTTTGAATAGCATCACCTGGCCAGAATTTCATTAGCTTGGAGGGAAGGTCCCTGAGCCAACTTTGCTGATCAATAACCCATGGAGCATCTGTGAAAATAACACCCTCAAGATCATCCATATTTTCTCTCAAGGAGAAAATATTCGATGTTGAGTAGATCGGAATAGGATCATCTCCAGATAAATGATAGTCTAACTGTGATGTAAGAAGTTTTGCATTTGTGATATCTGTAGCAAGTAAAAATATAAAATCAATATCTTGTCTTCGACGAGGCTCAAAAGCTATGAATTCACCTAAATTTGCAGACAGTCTCCTGTGTCGATTTTCACTATTATTGATAATTAGTAGCTCTTTTAGTTCATCAGAGAAATCTTGATTGTTTGGATTATAAAATTGATCATCCAGAATCATCCCCCCCATTGATTCAAATGTGGATTTATAGACATCTCTTAAATCTCTACCCAGTTCATTGTTGGGCATTATGATGACACCTAGATTATTCCCATCACTTACAACTTTATTTGATGTTGAAATAACTTCATCTAGTGATGACAGAGAAAATTGATACATACCAATTGTATAAACATCATTATTTTGATTGGAATTTAATGCAAGCACGGGAACATTGAATGCTATCTTTTCAGATAATTCGCTTACAGAATCCTGTAATAATGGACCAATAATAAACTCCGCTCCTTCGTTTACCGCCTGATCATATGCATCTTTCGCGTTATCATATAACTGAGTATCATAGATATTGATTGATTGTATCTTTTGATTTGATCTCATAAGAGAATAATGCGCACTTAAAAATCCAATCAGAACAGACTCACCTTCTCTTTTGTATTGCCCGCTTAAAGGTAATAAAAGAGCCACTCTATTTGGGAATTCATCGAGATCCAATGTAGGGGAAGATAAACTTGCATCACGCATTTTTGGTAAAATGAATACTTCTGTTTGAATATTTTCAATGTTATTTATGTTCGATGGGGCACATCCTATAATAAGATAAGTCAAAAATATTAATCGGATTGTTGTTTTGATTTTTTTTTTCATACTTCTCGTATTCATATTTTTTTATTAATGATAATTTATCTTAATATAAAAGAAAAAAATTATGTCGCAAATTCAATCATGAAAAATAATCACTCAAATATGGGCCAATTATTTATTGTAGCTACACCAATTGGAAATAGGGGTGATATCACGAATCGTGCTCTGGAGATATTATCAGAATGTGATTCAGTTGCAGCTGAAGATACTCGTAAGACAAATTCACTTTTAGCTTCCTATGGATTAAAAAAGCAAATATATTCTGTCCATGATAACAATGAGGAGCTGGCCTCTAAGAAAATTGTCAAAAAAATTATAAATGGCTATTCGATAGCTCTTGTATGTGACGCAGGAACACCATGTATAAGTGATCCAGGCTATCGACTAATCAAATTAGCTCATGAGGAGGGAATTAAAACTTATCCAATTCCTGGTCCAACCTCAATAGTTGCCGCTCTGTCTGCTTCTGGTTTAGCGTCAGATCGATTTTGTTTTGAAGGATTCCTTCACTCTAAAAGTGAAAAAAGAAAGTCTAGATTAAAAAATTTAGCGCGTGAAACTAGGACTATTATTTTTCTTATATCGGTGCATAAAATCGAAGAAAATATAAAAGACATTATTTCAGTCTTCGGGGGTCAACGACAATGTTTTCTCGCGAGAGAGATGACTAAACTTCATGAGCAATATATTAGAACTGACCTTAATCATTTATATATTTCCTTGAAAAAAGATGAAATAAAAAAGAAAGGAGAATTTGTTCTCGTGCTAGAAGGAGTCAAAGAGAAGAATGAAACACCAGATATATTACTAGCAAAAAAGATTTATGAGGAGCTCTCAGGAGTCTTATCTAATAATAAGTTAATAAATTTGATTATGAAAATCACAGAACTAAAGCGAAATGACACTTACGAACTTTTATTGAACTTAAAAAGAAAGAAATAAAAAATAGAGAATCCTCTTTGAGATATGCACTTCACTCAATTACCAGGAGGCCCTCAAATGATGAAGATCAGATTGTTGATGTGATTGATTATTTATATAATTGTAATTATTTAATTACTCTATGGTTTTGAGTTTGGATTAATAACTACTGTTCAATATCAAAAAAAAAGTTTAGATAAATGATTCTAGAAGACCAAAATATACTAATCTCAACTGCAGCATTAATTGCATTTATCCATACCATAATCGGACCAGATCACTATCTCGTTTTTGTAGCTCTCGGAAAAGCAAGGGATTGGAGCACATTAAAAACACTTAAATATACGACCATATGTTGTGTTGGCCATATATTGAGTTCAGTAATAATAGGATTTATAGGTATTTTCTTTGGAATTGAATTGGTCAAATTAGTCAATCTTGAAGAATTTCGTGGGCTGCTCTCGAGGTGGATGCTGTTATTTTTTGGTCTTATTTATTTTGTGTGGGGTTTAAGAAAAATAAGGATACATAAAAATAAAAAAAATCTTTCAGATAAGCATAGCTATATCAACTCACAAAAAAAAGCATTCAATATAACGCCATGGGCACTATTTATAATCTTCGTTTTAGGTCCATGTGAGGCATTAATTCCATTATTAATGTATCCAGCTATAGAGACAGATATGATGTTGGTCTTCCAGGTAGCACTCGTATTTGGAATTGTTACACTTGTTACGATGTTATTATCCGTTTTTTTGTTAGTGAGAAGTTTAAATATTTTTAAATTCAATTCTTTCGAAAAATATTCTCATGTAATTACAGGGGCATCCATCATGTTGTGCGCCATAGCAATAAATTTTGCAGGGTTATGAGTAGTCAATTATGATGTTGATCTTATTTTTTGAATTATGGATGCTTGAATATTTGATATAAAGAATATACACAGTAATCAGACTGAAATAACTGTATCTTTTAGAAAATTTTCAGTAATCTCTTTACTTAGAGTTGGCCTTGCAATCGCTGGTGATACTTATCACGAGAGGAAAGTCCGGGCTCCTTCGGAAAAAGTGCCAGGTAACACCTGGAGGGTGCGAACCCATGGATAGTGCAGCAGAAAATATACCGCCTAAGTACTCAAGTAACGGTAAGGTTGAAATGGTGCGGTAAGAGCGCACCGCATAAATGGTAACATTTATGGCTAGGAAAACCCCACTTGGAGCAAGACCAAATAGAGAAGTGCCTGATTAATTTCAGATCGTCGATTCCGAGCGAACTTCTGGGTAGGTTGCATGAGATAGTTGGTGACAACTATCCTAGATGAATGATTGTACTCGACAGAACCCGGCTTACGGCCAACTCTTTCTTCTGAAAAAAATAAATATCAATATAAATCAATTGTTTAATTCCTAATTTTAAATAATTAATTAAATCATTCGCGCAAAAAGCGTACAAATAGTTTCTATAAGTAAAACTATTATGTAACTTTTTTTTCAATAAAATCAGACATATATTGTAGATTAGATATATTACTTAAGTAATTGATTTATAGTTCCAATTGGCTTCTTATATTTTATTTTTTTATTGATGGTTTTTCCCTAAGTCATTGTCTTCGCTGAAAATGATAATACTCAATTATTGACGCTTAAAAAGCATGAGAATATAGTGTTTTTATGTGGGTAAATGTGGATATTAATGGTTAATACGGTCGTGTATACCAAATAATGATTAAAGAAAATGATGTTTCGTGGAGTTACAAAAGTTACTTTAGATGCAAAAGGAAGATTAGCTATTCCTACAAGATACAGAGAAAAGCTAATCTCACGGTGCGATGGTCAAACAGTGGTCACGGTCGATCGAGACTATTGCCTTTTGATTTATCCTTATCCAGATTGGGAAGAGATTGAGAGAAAATTGATTCGTTTACCAAGTTTAAATAAGCAAGCAAGACGACTACAGCGATTGATGGTTGGTTATGCAACTGAAATTGAGCTAGACGGCAATGGAAGAATATTGATTTCAAAAGAACTAAGAGAATTTGCTGACATAGAACGTCATGCAATCTTGATTGGTCAAGGAAAAAAATTTGAACTATGGGATGATCAAGCGTGGAGTGAAAAGCGTGATTCTTGGTTAAATATGGATGATGAAAATGACCTCTCTGGAGAGCTGGATACAATTTCACTTTGATAATTTGAGATAAATTAAAGTGAACAAAGAGCACATACCTGTACTTCTTGATGAGGTTAAAGAGGGATTGAATATAAAAAAAAATGGTATTTACATAGATGGTACTTTTGGGAGAGGTGGTCACAGCAAAATGATTTTGTCGCAGCTGGGATCAAAGGGTCGACTTGTTGGAATAGATAGAGATCCTGAAGCAAGTGAAAGCTTAAATACAATATTTGAGACGGATGAAAGATTTAAATTTATAAAAAATGAAATGGCTAATATCAAAGAAATAACAGTTGATAATTTTAAATCAGGAAAGATTAATGGACTCCTTCTTGATTTAGGGGTTTCATCACCACAATTGGACAATGCTTACAGGGGATTTAGTTTCCAAAAACAGGGCCCCCTGGACATGAGAATGGATTCAAATAATGGAATAAGTGCTGCCAAATGGCTTGAAAAGGTTAGTGAAAATAAATTAAGGCATATTCTATTCAAGTATGGTGAAGAGAGGTTCTCATCCAGAATTGCTAGGGCAATTATTAGACATAGGAAAGAAAAAATAATTAAAACAACCACAGAACTAGCAGATATTGTAAAGAAAGCATATCCAAAGACTCATCAAAAAAAACATCCTGCAACAAAGACTTTTCAGGCAATTCGTATATATGTAAATGACGAATTAAAGCAGCTAGAGAAAGCTCTTAATGCCAGTATTGAAATACTAGAAAGAGGCGGAAGGATTTGTGTGATTAGTTTCCATTCACTTGAAGACAGAATTGTAAAAAGATTCATGAAATCGGCCTCATTAGAGGCTGATCAATATAGAGGATTGCCTGAAGTTCCAGATGATTACAAGCCAAAATTAAAAATTATTGGGAAGGCTATAAAGTCAAAGGTTGATGAGATTTCCAATAACATCAGAAGTAGAAGTGCAGTGTTAAGGGTAGCAGAGAGATTATAGATTAATTAAATTGTAACGGAGGATTAAATGTTTGAATTAATGGATGCTCACAGTCAGAGTGCCGTCATAAAAGTCATTGGTGTAGGTGGCGGAGGAGGAAATGCTGTTTCACATATGGTGAATACAGGAATTGAGGGAGTTGATTTTGTCTGTGCAAATACTGATGCTCAGGCTCTCAATACTGCAAAAGTTAAAACAGCATTACAAATTGGATGCAATATCACAAAAGGTTTAGGTGCTGGAGCTGACCCTGATATTGGTCGACAAGCCGCTATGGAAGACCGCGACAGAATTGTTGAAGTTATTGAGGGTGCAGATATGTTGTTTATAACTGCAGGAATGGGAGGAGGCACTGGAACTGGAGCAGCTCCAGTTGTTGCTCAAGTTGCTAAGGAGCTTGGAATATTGACTGTTGCTGTAGTCACTAAGCCATTTGAGCTTGAGGGATCAAAAAGAATGACAATTGCTGATCATGGTATAGCAGAGCTCAGTAAATACGTTGATTCACTTATTACAATACCAAATGAAAAACTTCTTGCGGTTCTCGGTTCTGACACAACACTTATTGATGCCTTTCAAGCCGCGAATGAAGTTCTTCAAGGTGCTGTACAAGGTATTGCCGAATTAATCACAACACCAGGAACAATGAATGTTGACTTTGCTGACGTTAGAACAGTTATGTCAGAGATGGGGATGGCCATGATGGGATCTGGTGTATCCAGTGGAGAGGGAAGAGCTAGAGAAGCTGCTGAGGCAGCAATCTCGAGTCCACTTCTCGAAGACGTCAACCTTTCTGGCGCAAATGGGATACTTGTTAATGTTACATCTGATCTTAATTTGACTATTGGTGAATTTTCTGAAATTGGCGATACGATTAAAGAATTTGCTGCATCTGATGCTACAGTAATTATAGGGTCCGCTTTGGATCAGTCGATGAAAGATGAGGTTAGGGTGACAGTCGTTGCTACTGGATTAGGAAAGCATGCTTCCCAATCTTCACCAATGAGAATCATAAAAAAGGACAATGCAGATAACAAAGATGCTTCTCCAGATTACGATTCACTCAGTAAGCCCATTTCTGAGAGAAAAAGAGCGGTAGGAGATGATGTAAATGATTCTGAAACTACCGAAGATTTGTTGAATGTCCCTGCTTTTCTCAGAAGGCAGGCTGATTAAAGCAAATTGTTATTGAGCAGCACTGCTGCTCAATAATATGGGGGTTATTTTCTGGATATGATTTCTTCAGAAAAAATCGAAGATGAATCATTTTAATTCATCATTTAAATTATTTTTGAGCATTCTGATCTGCTCTTCCTCTGCCATATCGATGATTTTTATTAAACATGAATCTCGAGAGCTTTTCATTGAGTTAGAAGATTTAAAACAAGCTAGAGATGAGCTAAACATAAAGTGGAGTGAGCTCAAATCACAGGAAAACCGCTTGGCAAATTCAGTCAGAATAGAACAACTTGCAAAAGAAAATCTTGAAATGCATAAACCGAACCTTGATAGCATGAGGATATATAAGAAAAAATGAGAAGGGGTGCAGAAACCAGAGAAGAGATTTCTCGAAGATTTGTTGTAAGATCACTCTGGGTTTTTGGGGTGTTCGTGTTTTTTTCTTTCTTTTTGGTGGTCAGAGCAACTTACCTGCAGGTTCTGAATAAAAATTTTTTAATAGAGCAGGGGAATATCAGGCAAATCAGAGATATAAATATTGCAGCATACCGTGGAACAATAAATGATCGAAATAATAAGCCATTAGCAATTAGTATCCCTGTTGATACTATCTCTATCAATCCTAAGAACTTTAATGAGGACGATATAAAACTCGAACAGCTCTCTGTTCTGCTTAGGAGGGATCATGAAGAATTAAAAAAATCAATCAAAAATTCTAAGAACAAAAGTTTCTTGTATATCGAAAGGAAGGTACCTACAGATATTTCAGATCAGATAAAGTTACTTAATATAGCTAAATTGGATTTCAAGAGAGAGTATAAACGCTCATACCCTGCCGGTGAGATAATTTCACAACTTTTGGGTCTAACTAATATAAATGAGGAGGGAAAAGAGGGAGTGGAGTTACAGTATGATGCATCTCTTAGGGGGATTCCAGGTGTCAAGAGAATTCTTAAAGATAAGCACAATAGACATATTGAAAATATAAAAATAATCAAATCCCCTAAATCAGGAACAGATCTTATGCTTAGTATTGATCTGAGGTTGCAGCATATTGCTCACAGGGCATTAGAGAGAGCGATAATAGAAAATAAGGCATATTCTGGAAGCGTGATTCTTGTGGATGCCCCAAGAGGTGAAATCTTGGCAATAGCAAATTACCCTTCGTATGATAACAACGAGACATTTTCTCTGAATCCTGATTCTATGAGGAATCGAGCAATTATTGATATGTATGAACCCGGTTCAAGTATAAAGCCATTTATACTGGCCAGAGCTGTTGATTCTGGTTTGTATGATTTGGCTAGCCTCATTGATACGTCTCCTGTAAAAATTGGATCCAGAACTATAAGAGACAGAAGAGAACTTGGCGAGGTAGATTTAGCTACAGTTCTTATGAAATCCTCTAATGCAGGTATGAGTAGAATTGGTTTGAGCCTTGAGTCTGATGCATTATGGGAAATGATGAGTGATTTTGGGTTTGGTACATATGTCACCGATGGTTTTCCTGGAGAATCGAGGGGTCGATTACATCACCATACTGAGTGGGGAGAAATCGGTAAAGCTACAATGTCATATGGATATGGTATTACGGTAACCCCGATACAACTTGCTCAAGCATATTCAGTGATAGCGAACAATGGTCTATATGCCCCATTATCTTTGCGCAAGGGCTTGTTTCAAGAGAGCAAGAGAGTCATTAATGAAGATACGGCCAAAACTCTTCTCAGAATGCTCGAACAAGTTGTAGAAGACGGTACCTCAAAAAAAGCTGCTGTTAATGGCTATCGTATTGGAGGAAAGTCAGGAACAGCATGGAAAACCTCAGGAGCGGGTGGATACAGCACAGACAGATATAGATCAATATTTGCTGGAATTGCACCTATCGATGATCCGAGATTAGTCGCTGTTGTATTCATTGAAGAACCAACAGGAGAATTCTATTATGGGGGCGATGTTGCAGCGCCTGTTTTTTCAGAAATAATTTCACAATCACTTCAATTGCTCTCGATTCCACCCCAAGGCTTCATTACAAAACCAGATTTAGTTGCAGATAATAAAAACGATTAATTTATTTTAATGAAATCAAAAGCACATAACCTCAAGGATCTTTTGTCTGGAATAACAGATGCCCCACCAATCAAATACAATAATATTTGTGATGACAGTAGATATATTGATAAAGGTAATGTTTTCTTTGCAGTTAAGGGTTTAAGTTCTGATGGTTGTGATTATATAGAGTCCGCTATTGATTCTGGTGCATGTGCAGTTGTCTATGAGCCACCTTATGATCTAACTAATATTGAGACATCAGTCCCAATCATCGCTGTAGAAGATTTAAAATTAGAAATTTCTAAGATAGTTTCGAGACATTATGAGAGCAGTATCAATGAAATGAACATCATTGGTGTTACAGGAACAAATGGGAAAACAACTGTATCCTGGTTAATCCATCAAGGGTTTAAAAAAATTGGATATAAATCAGCTTATATTGGTACATTGGGATATGGCCTTGAAAATCTAAATCCCAATGAATTAACCACACCATCATGCATGAAATTGCATAAGATACTGAGTGAATTTCAAAATTCTGGTGTTGAGTATGTAGTTATGGAAATTTCGTCTCATGCAATTGATCAGAGGAGAATAGAAGGGATAAATTTCAACTCAGTTATTTTTACAAATTTATCCAGAGATCACATTGATTATCATGGAACCATGGAGAACTATGGTGAAACAAAGGCAAAACTTTTTTTGGAGAGAAAATCAAAGATCAAAATTATTAATATAAATGATTCCTATGGAAGTTCACTTATAGAGCGTATTGATGGGGAGGTAATCTCTACTTCAATTGAACCCATCAATAATGAGGTAGATAAGTTCATCCATGTAACCAATTACGAAATCAATGGATCTGGATTTGATATTGATTTGAAGTCATCTTGGGGCGCTCTCAAAACTCATGTTCCACTCTTAGGAAAATTTAATATTGAGAATTTCATACAAGCTATAGCCTTATTTTTAAGTCTCGGTTTTTCATTGAATAAGATTCAGGAAATAATAGAGGAAATGAGAACCCCATCGGGCAGAATGGAATTAGTTGATCTTAGTAATGCCTCCTTGTTACCGAAAGTTTTAGTTGATTTTTCTCACACTCCAGATGCCTTGAAACTCTCTCTTCAATCAATTCGCAATCATTATGATGGAAAAATTTGGTGTGTATTCGGCTGTGGAGGTGATCGAGATAGAGGAAAAAGAAAAATGATGGGTAAAATAGCAGAGCAGTATGCCGATTATGTCATTGTAACAAGTGATAATCCAAGGAATGAAAATCCTGAAAAAATCATATCAGATATTCTCGAGGGAATTTCTATTGAGGTCGAGACAATTGTGAACAGAGAAGAAGCGATTAATTTCGCCGTTATGAAGGCAGATAAGAATGAAATTATCCTGGTCGCAGGTAAAGGTCATGAGAGTTATCAAAAAATTGGAAAAAAAACTTTGGATTTTTCAGATCATGAGATTTCAAAGAGCTCTTTGATAAGAAGGCTGAGGAAAATCAAAAATGATTGATCTAAAGTTATCAGAAATTGCAATATCAATTAATGGCAACTTTCGCGGCGAAGAAAAAAATATAAGAGGGGTATCGACAGATACAAGAACAATTAAAGAGGATCAATTATTTTTTGGTTTAAGAGGGCCAAATTTTAATGGAAATGAATTTATCAATGTCGCAAAAAAAAATGGGGCCGCTGCATATGTTGTTGATTCAAAGAATATTAATGACATTCAAACTATTCATGTAAAAGACACAAAGTTGGCTCTAGGAGATCTCGCTAGAGTATGGAGAAAGCGACTGTCCCCTGTTTTTATAGGAATTACGGGTAGCAACGGAAAAACAACACTCAAAGAGATGGTAAGTACCTGTTTTTCTCAGAATCATAAAACATTTAATACAGTGGGTAATTACAATAATGATATTGGAATGCCTCTCATGATATTGGATATGAACAATACATACGAATATGCAGTATTAGAAATGGGTGCAAGCAAACCTGGCGATATTAAATATCTGGTTGATGTTGCTTATCCGGATGTTGTTGTGATAAATAATGCGGCACCTGCACACCTCGTTGGTTTCGAGAGCATTAATGGAGTGGCCAATGCAAAAGGTGAGATATTACAAGGTGAAGTAACACCGAAGTTTGCCATCCTAAATCACGATGATTCATTTTATGATTTATGGGTTGAAATGGCCTCAAACTCAGAAATTATCAGCTTTGGAAGCAATTGTGATGCGATGATTCACCCTGAGCGTGTTTCGTTGGAGAGAAATTATTCATCATTTATATTGAGGACGCCCATGGGATCCATAAATATACATTTGAAATTGTTAGGTATGCATAACGTATTGAATGCGTGTGCTGCAGCAGCTGTAATGCTTTCTCAATCGAAGAGTTTATCAGAAATTAAGAATGGGCTGGAATCTACCATACCTGTTTCAGGAAGATTAGAGATAAAAGAATCTCAACATGGCCATGAAATTATTGATGACACATATAACTCCAATCCAACAAGTATGAGTGTTGCTATTGAATTTCTTAGAAAAAGAGAAAAAACCAAGGTTTTTGTAATGGGAGATATGTTGGAACTCGGCAAGGAAGAAGAAAGAATGCATAAAGAGTTAGGAGAAAAGTTAAATCATGCTGATATTGATTATCTTTTTGGAATTGGTGAACTGGCCAAGCATACAGTTGATTCATTCGAGAAAGAAGGGTTTTGGTATGAAGATATTGATTGCATGATTGATGATATAGCATCTATGATGCTAAAAAATAGAGAAATGAGTATATTGGTTAAGGGTTCGCGCTCAATGAAGATGGAAAGAGTGATCAAAGTTTTATCAGTGCAATGAAGTGAGACAACATTATGATGCTTTATTTAACAAATTATTTAGCTCAATTTGAATCTAGTTTTTATGTTTTCAATTACATAACTATCAGAGCGATTTTGGGAGCATTAACATCATTGATCATTTCAATGATTTTGGGCCCAAGGATGATAGCAAAGCTTCACTTAATTCAGCTCAATCAGCCTGTCAGAGATGACGGACCAGAAAGTCATAAAGAAAAAATTGGCACACCAACAATGGGTGGTGCTTTGATTATCATGTCAATTTCACTGGCAACATTAATGTGGGCAGAAATAAATAATCCTTTTATATGGATAATACTTTTCGTGACTATTTCATTTGGTTTTCTTGGGTATATTGATGACTATCAGAAAATAATCAAAAATAATTCTGATGGAATTTCAGCATCGAAAAAACTTTTTTGGCAATCTCTTATTGCAATAATAGCAATAATGCTTCTGATAAAATTTAATACAGATTCTAATTCAACGTCTTTATTGATACCCTACTTAAAAAATACAATGATTGAGCTTGGTATTTTGCATCTGATCATTTCATTTTTCTTCATTATCGGTTTTAGCAATGCTGTAAATCTAACTGATGGGTTGGATGGATTAGCAATTATGCCAACTGTTCTTGTTGCTGGTGCTTTAGGTATTTTTTCATATGTCACTGGAAATATAAATTTTTCAACCTATCTTGATATTCCATATGTTGACGGCGCTGGAGAGATCTTTGTTTTCTGCGCAGCACTAGTTGGTGCTGGCCTAGGATTTTTATGGTTCAATACATACCCTGCTCAAGTCTTTATGGGAGATGTTGGGTCATTATCTATTGGTGCATCACTGGGGGTCATAGCAGTAATAATAAAACAAGAAATTGTTCTGGTAATTATGGGTGGAGTATTCGTTGCTGAAACATTATCAGTAATGATTCAAGTCGCTTCTTTTAAGTTAACTGGAAAAAGAATTTTCAGGATGGCGCCATTGCATCATCATTATGAGCTAAAAGGATGGAAAGAGCCAAAGATCATTGTAAGGTTTTGGATCATTACTGTGATATTAGTATTAATTGGTTTAGCAAGCCTAAAAATAAGATAGATTTAGTGAACAAAAAAAATTCTCTCCAGAAAACTATTCAAAATAAATATTTTGTATTTGGAATGGGCAAGACTGGCTTGTCTGTTGCAAATTTTCTTAAAAGAAATAATAAAAATGCAATTTATTTTGATTCAAGAAAAAACCCTCCTCAACTAAAGGATTTTAAGAAATTATTTAAAAAAGAAAATATTTTTATAGAAAAGATAGAGAAAAAGAATCTTGATGAGATAACTCACGTAATAGTCTCTCCCGGAATTAACGACTGCAATGATCTACTAAAAATTTTCAAAAAAAACAACATCCCCATACATTCAGATATTGATTTATATGTAGAGAATACGGCTAAAAGGTTTGTAGCTATCACTGGTACTAATGGTAAAAGCACTGTAACTGAATTGGTTTCATTTTTATGTAATAACGCTGGCCTCAAATCATCGGCAGGGGGAAATTTAGGTACACCAGCATTGGATCTCATTGATGACGAGTCTGAATTACATATCTTAGAGTTATCAAGTTTTCATCTTCATAGATGTTCTAATTTACCGGCAAATGTCGCTGTGCTTTTAAATATATCTCGTGATCATATAGATTGGCATGGTGATGAGGAAAGCTATAGGCAAGCAAAATTTCGAGTCTTAAAAGATGCATCCAGCTCAGTCTTTAATCACGATATTCCAGGAGTTTTGAATTACCTTAATAATAAACTAAGTGTAAGTTTTGGATCACGAAAAACAAAAAAAGATTCTTATGGTCTTTTACCTAAAGATGATGAAATTTTACTTACTTACAATGAAAAAAAGATAGTCGGTTCCAGTCAATTGAAACTTTTTGGGATACATAAC